>JAASTM010000033.1 GCA_021767325.1 Spirochaetales bacterium | reverse complement strand
TGAAGGGTGTAGATTTGGGAGCACTGTAGGTTGTGGCGAAACGAAAAATTCTCTGTATTTCCGATCATGTAGATCCGCTGATCTATTCAAATCAACTGAAAGAGCGTTTCAAGGATGTGGATTTGGTCTTGAGCGCCGGAGATCTCGATCTGCCGTATTACGGCTTTATCGTCAGCACGCTGAACAAGCCGCTCCTGTTTGTATTCGGAAACCACAACCTGAAGCGCATCGGTCATTACCGGAAAGAGTACCGTGAAGAGAACCTAAAGTTCATGATGAAGGACGACTTCCTCGAAAAGACCTACGGTTCAATCTACGTTGGCGGAAAAGTGAAGCGGATCGAAGGCCTGATTATCGCCGGTCTGGGCGGGAGTATGCGCTACAACAACGGCATGAACCAGTTCAGCGAGTACCAGATGTTCACGAACATCCTAAAACTCATCCCGCAGATGCTGTTTCATAGAATCTTTCACGGCCGCTGGCTGGATATTCTGTTAACCCACGCTCCGCCGCAGGGAATCCACGACCGCGAGGATCTGTGCCACCGCGGGTTCAAGAGCTTCCTGTGGTTTATGCACCGCTTCAAACCGCGCTATATGATTCACGGACATGTACATCTGTACGACCTGAATGATATCCGGGAGAGCACCTACGAGGAGACCAAAATCGTGAATGCCTACGAACACACCATAGTAGAGATCGAGGTTCCGGATAAATGAAAAAGAACTCGTTCTTTGTCCAAAACCAGGCCCGTGAAGATTTTAATAAGGCCCGTTCACGGGCAACCATCACTCAGCTTCTCAATACCCTTACCCCCGAGCGCCAGCGCCTGCTCTCGCTCGAAGACGTGCGCAATCTGCTGAAACCCAAAAAAGAGAGTTACAAGGGGATGCAGAGCGTCGCGATCGATAAGATCGTCGGCAGCGAGGGGCGCTACAACGATTTTACCAGCGCCTTTTTGCCCAAACGCGATTTCATCCGCGGCCGCTGGGAGAGTGTCGACCGGGCCCACCTGTCGGATATCATTCTGCCGGCTATCAAGCTGTACGAGATCGGGGGTGTATATTTCGTGCGGGACGGGAACCACCGGGTTTCGGTCGCGCGGATGCAGGGCACCGAGGCAATCGACGCCGAGGTGATCGAACTGGATTCGGAGATACCCCTGAAGCCGGGCATGACGGTCAGCGACCTGAAAGACGCGGTTATCGATTATGAGAAAAAGAAGGTCTTCAGCGACACCCAGCTGGATACGATCGTCCCTCCGGAGGAGATCGTCTTCTCAGAGCCCGGCCGCTACGTGGAGATGCTGCGGCATATACAGGGACACAAGTATTTCCTCAACCAGGGCAGCGAAGAAGAGATATCCTTCCTCGATGCCGCCTCATCCTGGTACAACAACCTGTACAAGCCGATTGTGCGGATTATCGAACAGGAGAACATCATCTCGCGCTTTCCCGGCCGAACCATGGCCGACCTCTACATGTGGATTATCAAACACTGGGACGGATTAAAAAACAAATACGGGAATAACTTCTCGTTGAAGGTAGCCGCTCTGGACTACTCCGAAAAATACGGCAAGAGCCTCTGGGAACAGCTCAAAGGTCTCCTGCGGTCCATTGCCGAATCTCTGTTCGGCTCACTGTTCCGCCGTTAGCTCCGGCAAATCATACGGGCCGCTGACCAGTCCGAAACCGCCGGCCGCATCGTATCGCTGAAGCCTGAGCCGGCGCGCCCCAGGCCAGCGGCCGGTCCAGTTATCGATGGTAAGCGTATACTCCGCCGACCCGCTCAGCTCGACCAGCTCGCTCCGGATAAACCCGCCTTCCCCATCATAAAGCGAGAGTAAGAGCTCGGGTGCACTCGAGGAGAGCGTAAGACCCTGCGGCTCTACCTCGGCCGCAGGGAAGCGTCCGCTTGCCAGTCTCCCCTTCTGCAGCCCCTTAATATCTCTGCTGACTATAAAAGTAGTCTCCGCCGCCTCGCCGGCCTTATCACTCAACTTCACGCGGTACTCGCCCCGCGGCAGAGTGCGGGCGGCGCTTTTACGGATGCCGTTTACACCAATCCAGCTCTCGCCCTCCCGCTCGACCGTCCGCCACTGCGAAGAGTCAAAGCTCCACAGCAGCTCCTGCTGCGTGTGCAGCAGTTCCAGCTGGTCGATATCCTGCAGGCCGTCGGCGTCTTCGGCATGCACGAAGAGGGTCAGCTCCTCGTACTGGCTTGAAGCTCGGGTGTCGTACACCACATTCAGCTGCCAGAAGAGCTGGGCCAGCTCGGGCGGCTGTCCGCTGCAGCTGCCGGCCGACAGCAGGGCTGCCAGCACCAGGGCCGCCAGCAGAAGAGTCCGCATAGTGAGGCCGCGGTACTGGGGACCGCGGCAGTTGAGTTTACACAGTTTGAATCTTTTTTCCATGCATCATCTTGTTGGCAACCGGATTCGCATACGCCTCAAGCAGTATGGTGCGCACCTGCTTGGACAGGCGCCGGAACCGCAGGAAAAACCGCTGCTTTTCGAACTCGGAGTAGGTCTGTTCGAAGAGGTTGGTATTATGAATCACGTCGTAGGCAATAAAGTTGGTCGACCACAACTTATACCCGTGCTGGATACGCTCGTCGATCGCCGCCACCAGCTCTTTCTCGTCGTTGTATACCGGCTCCATAGGCGGATTGAAGTGGTAGTGCACTTTTCCCTTGAAGCCCTTGATTCCGGCCATAATACTGACCAGATCTTCGTACTTACGTTTCTTGTGCTCACCCCGGGTGCGTTTACGGTGAATCTCCCAGGCCTTCATCCGGTCACAGGGGTCGTACTGGTATGAGATGGCAATCGGGACTATTTTGGTCTGTCGCAAAAAGTCATGAAAATTGATCTTGTCACGCTTATAGGCAAAATACAGCATCTTCATAATAGCCGGATTGGTGATGTCCATCCCGTCTTTCGATCGCCCCGCCGACTGGGCTATCCAAATCGACTCGCCCTCCTCCAGGGTTTTGCGGATATAGTTGGATAGCTTCATGCTGGCGGCATACTGTTCCCGAGGCGGCATGTTGCGCTTCACAATTACCCCCCGGTTGATGCGGATGAGATCGGAAATGATGTCGTTTATCAGCAGATTGTCGCCGAAAGCCACCTGCGCCATCTCGAAGCCGTTCTTCGAAAGGATATAATCGAGCAGGGCCGGATCGAGCACTATATCTCTATGATTGGAGACAAACAGATAGTTCTGCTGCGGGTCGAGGTTTTCGATGCCGCTGTAACTAAGACCGCTGCTGGTCTTCTTCACTATCGGATGCAGGAGGGTATCTACGATAATTTTCCGTTGAAAAGCCTCCACGGTCTGTATATTGCCCAGTTTAATACTGAGATAGGTTTTTATTATTTTATCCATCAGCGGCGCGAAAATGCGGGGAGTTTTCGGTAGAAACACCGTTCTGAGCCCCGACATGAGCCACTGGCTGTTCTTTAAACGCTGTAGTACCTGGGGTACTTCATCGTCACGGTAAGGCCGGATATCGTCATAATTCTCTTCAGTTGCCATAACACCACCTTGGGCTTTAAGAATAGCGCATTATCTGCTGGAAAGTAAAGCCGCTGCGCATAACAACAAAATATTTGCAAATTCCTTATTGTCTACTCATATTTCGCGCGATATAATGCTTAGGCTAGTTTTAGCAAAATCTCAAAGGAGGACAAAAAGGATGAATAGAAAAAGAGTTCTGATTCTATTTGTTTCAGCTCTGCTCGTCTTGGCTCTTGTACTTACCGGGTGTCAGAAGAAGGAACCCGCTCTAGGAACCGAAGAAAACCCGATTATCTGGTCGTTCGTTCCGTCCGGTGAAATGGAACGGGTGGCTGCCGGTGCCGAAGAGGTTGCCGACATGCTGCAGGAAGAAACCGGTTACTTTTTCAAAACCAATGTTGCTACCGAGTATGTTGGAGTTGTAGAAGCGATGTCAGCCGATCCACCCAAGGCCCACATGGCCTCACTGGCAACTTTCGCCTACATCATGGCCGCCGACCGCGGCGTTGCCGAAGCCGAACTGGTAGCTGTCCGCTACGGCAGCCCGACCTACAACGGCCAGTTCATCACACAGAAGGACAGCGGTATTACCGAAGTCGCCGACTTCGAAGGGAAAACATTCGCCCGTGCCGATCCCCTCTCCACCAGCAGCTGGATCATTCCCATGATCACTATGAAAGCTGAAGGTATTGATCCCGAAACCGACCTGGCGAACATCGTTGACGCCGGCAGCCACGATACCGTGGTTTCTGCTGTGTATAACGGCGATGCCGATGTGGGGGCTACCTACGTCGATGCCCGTACCCGCCTGGAAGAGGACTACCCGGACGTAATGGACAAGGTAGTGGTAATCGGTGTGACCACCGACATCCCCAACGACGGCGTACAGTTCCATCCCTCCATTTCCGAGGAGATGCGCGGTGAAATCGTAGATGCTCTTCTGAAGATCGCTTCGACCGAAAAAGGCAAAGAGGCGCTCAACACCGCCTACCAGTGGAATGGACTCGAAAAACACGGCGACGAATTCTACGATCCCTTCCGTCAGGTACTGCAGGCTTCCGGCATGGATGTTCAGGAACTCATGGAATAAACCTGACAATAGAAAACACATTACACATCGAGGGGGATATCTATCCCCCTCTTGTTGTCTACAGTAAAATTGGGGGAACTATGCTTGAAGTAAAAAATCTCACCAAAATTTACCCCGACGGAACATTGGCATTGAAAAATGTGAGCTTTACCGTCGAGGATGGTGAGTTTCTTGTAGTAATCGGCCTCAGCGGTTCGGGAAAATCGACCCTCCTGCGCTGCATCAACCGTCTGATCGACCCGACCGAGGGACAGATTCTGATGGACGGCCAGGACATTACCGCCGCCGAAGCGAACGAACTGCGACTGATCCGCCGCAAGATCGGTATGATCTTTCAGCACTTTAATCTGGTCGACCGCTCCAGCGTGCTGACCAACGTTCTGTCCGGCAAACTGGGCTACATCAGCCCATGGGCCAGTCTGCTGCACAAATTTCCGGCCGGAGCGAAAAAAGAGGCCATGCAGGCACTCGAAAAGGTCGGTATCACCGATCAAGCTTTTAAACGGGCCGATGAACTGTCCGGCGGACAGCGCCAGCGGGTGGGTATCGCCCGGGCTCTAATGCAGAATCCCAGCATGATGTTGGCGGATGAACCGGTCGCCAGTCTCGACCCGGTTCTGGCCCACACCATTCTCGGATACCTGGAACAACTGAACCAGGAATCGCATATTTCGGTGATCTGCAGCCTGCACTACCTCGACCTCGTACAGCGCTACGCCACCAAAGTTATCGGCCTACGGGACGGAGAAGTGGTATACCGCGGCGACCGTAAAGATATCCGTAAGATGACCGACGAGCAGTTCAAAGAGATTTACGGCGAAGAAGCAGTCCGGGTAAATGCCGGCGAATTCGAACGGGAGGAAGAGTAGCGATGTCACAGGTAATCAAGAAAGAGAAGAAGCCTTCATTTGTGAGTGCTCCAGTGGCCGCCGTTCTCTCACTGCTGATTCCGGGGCTCGGTCAGGTTCTGGCCCGCCGGGTTCAGCGCGGACTGCTGATGCTCGGGTCGGTAGCGTCGATTCTCGGCCTGCTGATTTGGCGGATAAATGTTCTGGGACGTCTGGAAGAGGGATTTTGGCCTACTCTGGGAAAATCCCTGGATAAGGCACCAATGTTCGTCGGATTCGGATTAGCGGCTCTGGCGATTATCTGGCTGTGGATTGTCATTGATGCAGCCCGGCAGACCAATCCCAAAAAGCAGTTCGGCAACTCGATTTTCGCCCTCATTCTAGTCGTTTTCTTTACTATCGGATGGCAAATCAGTGAAATCGACCTGGTCAAGCTGACCAGCGATGCGGACGAGGCCTGGCTGCCGCTGTCAAAGATACTCTGGCCCTGGGAAGCCTCGGTAACCCGGGCAACCGAAACTGTAGAAGCCGGAGCAAAAGTGCTGATCGATTCCGAGGGCGAAGCCCCGCCGAAACCCGAGAAAACCGAGGGCGAACCCTACGTCTGGGTAACCCCGCGCAAAGGCAATCTCTCCAAGCTGGACGAGGACAACAATATCATTCCGGGCACCAAGATTACTGTGTACGGCGAGAATTTCGAGCCGAACACCCGCACCCAGATCTGGTGGGCCGACTCGATCGGAAATGAATTCCAGCCTCGCTACCAGGGCGAGTACGTCAGCGTAATGACCGATGATGAGGGCTCATTCGAGAAGGAGCTGATCATGCCCTATCGGCTCATCCCGCCCAGCGCCAAGGGCCAACAGATACACGAGGTCATGGCCCGGCAGGTGAGCGAGGTGGGTCCGTTGCTGCCCAGCGAACCCCTGGTGCTGACCATCGAGCTGATTATCGAGACCATCTTCATGGGCATGATGGCTACCCTCTTCGGTATTCTCTTTTCGGTACCGGTCAGTTTTCTAGCCGCCCGCAACCTCATGTCCACCTCGTGGATCACCATTACTATCTACTACGTTACCCGTACCATTCTGAACATCGTGCGGGCAATCGAGCCGCTCATTTGGGCCCTGATTGCGGTTGTATGGGTCGGTCTGGGACCCTTTGCCGGTATCGTGGCGCTGACTATTCACTCGATCGCCGCCCTGGGCAAGCTCTACTCCGAGGCCATCGAAGGGATAAACCCCGGCCCCATCGAGGCCATCCAGGCCACCGGCGCCAACAAGCTGCAGACCATCATGTACGCCGTAGTGCCGCAGATGATTCCGCCCTTCGTCTCGTTTACCATCTACCGCTGGGACATCAACGTGCGTATGTCCACGGTTATCGGTATGGTCGGCGGCGGCGGTATCGGATTCCTGCTGGTGCAGTACATCCGTCTGCTCGAGTACAAGTCCGCCGGTATTGCCGTGTGGTTCATCGCCCTGACCGTATCGATTCTCGACTACGTGAGTGCCGAAATCCGGCAGCGCTTCGTATGAGTGTGGATTCAATTGAAGTACTCTTCTTGCTGGCCCGTCCCGCGGCCGGCAAGAGTGAGATAATAGACTACCTGCAGCATATGCCCCCGCAGGAACGGCCGCACAGGATGCATCTGGCGGCCGACCTGCAGGTGCTGGACGACTTTCCGATGCTGTGGACCTGGTTCGAAGAAGACGCCATCTTAGAGGAGATGGGCTATCCGCGCCTGCACACCGATGCCGAAGGCAACTTTGCCGCGCAGCATCTGTGGAATCTGCTCATCCGGCGCCTGTGTCTGGACTACCGCAAGGCAGTCCGCGACCGGGCCGACAGCGGGGCACCCTTTTCGGCCATCATCGAATTCTCTCGGGGAGCGGAGCACGGCGGCTACCGGGAGGCCTTCGCGCATGTCGATAAGGAAATTCTGCAGAAAGCGGCTATTCTTTATGTTGATGTGAGTTTTGAAGAGTCGCTGCGGAAAAACCGCCGACGCTTTAATCCGGACAAACCGGACAGTATTCTGGAGCACGGCCTGCCGGACGAAAAGCTGACAGCCCTGTACAAGGATATAGACTGGGACGAGTTCCGCGGTTCGGCCGACTCCGACTTCATCCGGATTCAGGGGGTCGAGGTACCGTACGCCGTGTTCGATAATGAGGATGATGTAACCACGCCGCGCGGCCCCGAACTCGGCCTGCGGCTCGAACAAGTCCTGAACACCCTGCACAGTCGCTACGAGCGGCACTCGCAGCCACACTAGCACTAGCCCAAAAAGCAACCCCGGTTCATGTGAGTCTCCTCAGCATCAACCGGGGTTCTTTTTTCGCACTCTGCTCTTCGCAGTGCAGGAACTACAATTCCGGTGGAGCGACGGCGGGCGGCTACTCGATGCCCACCAGCGCTTTGATGTACTGCGAACGCTCGTAGGCTTCGGGGTGCTCGACGGCTGCCTGGCTCATGAGGCCGCGGAAATCGACCAGCCGATCATATCCCTTACGCTGCATCCAGTCTTCCACTTCTTTCAGATGCGTCTCGATCATGTTGATGCCGTTTTTCATGTAGGCCGAACACATCTCCACCGCGTGTGCTCCGGCGAGAACCTGTTTGACGATATCCGCTCCGGAGTGTATACCGGTGGTAGCCGCGAGATCCGCCTTCACTTTACCTGCCAGAATAGCGATCCACTGCAGGGTAAAGGCCATCTCTTCAGGCACGCTGTACACGTGCGCTGCTTTGAGGCGCATATTCTCGATATCGATATCGGGCTTGTAAAACCGGTTGAACAGTACCAGGCCGTCGGCCCCTTCCTTCCCGAAACTGCGCATCATGTGGGCCATACCCGAAAACTGACTGCCGAGCTTGAGGGCGACCGGTATACTGACTTTCTTTTTTACCTTCTTGAGGATTTCTAGGTATTTCTTCTCGATTACATCACCGGGAGTCTCTTCATCGGCCGGAATAATGAAAATATTCAGCTCGAGAGCGTCGGCCCCTACCTTCTGAAAGCGCTCGGCGTATTCGATCCAGTTGCCGTCGGACACACAGTTCACACTGGCGATAACCGGAATCGATAGCTCCTGTTTCGCCTGTTCGACCAGTTCGAGATACGAGTTCATATAATAATCGTGACTCGTCTCTTGAAAATAGTCGTATGCATCGGCATACGCATCGAAATTGAGGTCGCCGACCATCCGGTCGGATTCCATCTGGATTTGCTCTTCAAAAATCGATTTCAACACTACTGCGCCGGCACCCGCCGCTTCGCACGCTTTTAATTTATCTATATCATAGGTAAGTCGTGAACTGGAGACAATAATCGGGTTTTTCAACATTAAGCCCATAAACGTGGTCGATAAATCACTCATCTGATGTTCCTCCTTTCGTAATTCCCTCCATATTGTAATGACAATAGGCGGTGGTGACAAGCTTTGCTTTGGATTTTACTGCTTCAGATTTTACTGATTCTACAAAATAAAGCCGCCCTTTCGGGCGGCCAGATATCCCCGTTTTGTTAAGTACGCTTATAAAAGGGTGTTTTGACGAGCCTGGCCCGTTTGCGTTTCTTATTCATCTCGATCTCGATTTCATCACCGATTTTCAGGCCGATCCCGCGGGTAATCAGTACGAGGCCGCAGAACTTATCGAGCATTATCGACTTTGCCCCGCTGGTCACATAACCGATTTCATCACCCTCGGTAGAGAAGACTCTGTAGTGCTCCCGCGGGACACCCTTATCGATCATCTCGCAGCCGCGCAGTGAACGGGGCACTCCCCCCTCCTTCTGCTTGACCAGGGCATCTTTCCCGCAGAAGTCATCGCCCTCGAGCTTCACGAATACAGAGAGGTTCGCTTCGAGCGGGGTGATATCCTCGGTCAACTCGTGGCCGTACAGCGGCAGCTTAGCCTCGAAGCGCAGTGTATCCCGGGCTCCCAGGCCGCAGGGCAGTACACCGCGGTCCCGGGTGTGCTGAAGAATGGTGTTCCATACATCAGCGGCTGCCGAGCTCTGGCAGTATATCTCGAAGCCATCTTCACCGGTATACCCGGTCCGGCTGACGATACACTCATGCTCGCCGATTTTCACACCGTCCCGGAACCGGAAGAATTTGATATCGTCTACCACATCTCCGGCAATTTCGCGCAGGTAGTCGTTGGCCTTTGGTCCCTGCAGGGCTATCTGCGCCCAGTCCTTGGAGACATTTTTTATAGAGGGCGCATTATCAGCCCTCCGGATCCATTCGTTTTCTTTACTTATCCAGTCGAAATCCTTGTCCGTATTGGCGGCGTTGACTACCAACAGGTATTTTTCGGCTGAGTAGCGGTAGATCATCAGATCGTCGACCACGCCGCCGTGAGGATAACACATCGGACTGTAAAGACATTGGTAGTCGTCCATTGACTTCACGTCGTTCGTGACCAGCCAATCCACAAACTCTTCGCTGGTAGACCCCTCTATCATGATCTCGCCCATGTGTGACACATCGAACAGACCGGCGTTCTTGCGAACGGCCAGATGCTCCTCGATGATGCCGTGCTTAAAGTTTACGGGCAGTTCCCATCCGCCGAAATCGATCAGCTTTACCCCTTCATACTGCTTGTATACTTCATGTAAGGGTGTGGTCTTTGACATGACTATCCTCCTATAAGATATACGGAACCCTTAAATTATATCCCTGATACACGACGAATGTTTCGACCTCTTGTATCTCACCGATTCGAGACAGTTCTTCGGTGAAGAACTCCAGCAGTCCAAACCCTTCGTTCTCATTCAGCAGAACTTGCACGATCAGGTCGTAACGCCCGGTTACGACACTCACCGATACAACTCCGCGGAGATTGTTGAACTCCTTGCCCATACGGACCAGCTCGACCGTTGACAGTTTCACTCCGATGATAATCATGCGATGGCCTGGAAGGGATTCAGGGTCAACCAAACCGGATATCTCGAGGATTCCCTCCTCGAGCAGCTTATTGACCCGTGAACGAACGGTATTCTCCGTGATGGAGAGCGCCTCAGCGATTGCACTGAAGGACTTGCGCCCATCACGGAGATGTTTGATTATTTCAATGTTGGTTTCATCAATTTTCATAAACTACTATATATAGTTTAGTCTA
>JAASTM010000555.1 GCA_021767325.1 Spirochaetales bacterium | reverse complement strand
GTCTCACTCGCCTCCGAGGAGTAGCGCGACGGCAGCGCAAAGGAGTGGACATTCTCAGGCCCCAGCGCCTGCGTGGCAATTACCGCTACCAGTGCCGAGTCTATTCCACCGGAAAGCCCGAGGTGCACCCGGGCGAAGCCGCACTTCGTTACATAGTCACGCACTCCCAGCACCAGTGCTTTTCGCAGTTTTTCATTTTCATTCACTTCAGGCAGCTTTACCGGCTGATGGGCTGCCTCGCTATCGATTACCAGATAATCCTCAGCAAACTCGTCGGCACACTTAATCAGACAACCTTCGCTATCGGTCATCATGGAACACCCGTCGAAAATGAGGTTATCGTTCCCGCCGACCATATTCACATACACAGTCGGAACAGCTGAGGATTGTCCGATCTTCTCCAGCAAACCCAGTCGCAACTCCTGTTTTCCGCTGAAAAAGGGAGAGGCGGAAGGACTGAGCAGCAGATCTGCCCCCGCATCCATCAGTTCTTTGACCGGATCCACTGTATAGCGTGTGCCCGGGGCCGATTCCTGTTCCCACCAAATATCTTCGCATATGGCCACCCCGATCCGCACTCCCTTCAGTTCGAATACCGACCGCCCTGCCGCAGGTTCGAAATATCGTGCCTCATCGAACACATCGTAGGTTGGCAGAAGTGTTTTTGCCTGGGTGTGCAGTATCCTTCCGTCACACAGGATGGACACGACGTTCTGCAGCGGCTTCCCTGAAGTACCGCGGGTCCGGTCGACATAACCCACCGCGACTGCTATCTGGGGCGGCAGCTCTTTCTGCAGCCGACGGACGGCTTTCTGGTTCTCCCGGACAAAGCGGTCATAATCGAGTAAATCCATCGGCGGATAGCCGCAAATGCTCATTTCCGGCATTACCAGCAGATCGACCAGATCATCCGCCGCCCGTTCGGCATACCGGAGGATTTTATCAATATTGCCCTTGAAATCGCCGATTTTAGTATTTATTTGCCCTATAGCTATTTTCATATCAAATCTCCATCTCTTTCTGTGTATCATACATTAACTGTTTCTTGAATTTCAAACTCTTTTTCAATTACTATACTACCCTATGGGTCGTACACTTTTATTAAATGGAAAAACATCCCCTTTGGGCCAGCGTTTGTCAGAGCTTTTTCTAGAAGACGGGAATCGTGTAATTCGCGCAGATGAAGGCGAACCCGGCGAGGCGCTTCCCGGAGAGGAAGCTGAAGAAAACCTGATTATCATCCCCTGGACGCGGCACTCCTCTGTCTCGGTCCACAACGTTCTGGTGGAGGCGGTGAACCGGGCCGACAAAGTAGATGAAGTGATCTTTGTTTTCAGCACTTTGATGGAAAACAAGCCCCTGCATGAACTCGGCCTGGCGTCCATCGACAGCTATATAGACAACTATGTAAAGGGCGGGCTCTATTTCCTGCGTGAAGTCCTGGGCTACTTTCAGAAACAAAAACAGGGACAGCTCTCGATTGTACTGCACACCGCCGGCTTGGAAGTACTGCCGCCGATTGACGCTGTTGGAATAGGCGGCATAAAAACCTTTACCGACAGCATGTTCACGCTCTACCAAAACGAACCGATTATGCTCAACGGATTTACCTCGGACACTACCGCCCCCGACGAGTTCGCCTACTTTATTCATCGAACCCTTAACGAAAAGGCCCGCGGCACCCACGGAAAGTGGTACCGGCACTCCGACCGTTCAGTGTGGAGTGCCCTCGGCTTCTCAACCAAAGGAAAATAACGCGTAGATTGACTTTCCACCCTTTTACGGTCTATGGTATGGCATCATGAAACTATGGATAAAGTATCTACTTGCGGCAACCATCGGGGTTATCTTAGGAATCTACGTATTTCCTACGAATGATTCAGCCTTCCAAAACACCGAGTTCGCAGCCCAAATTGTGCTGCACATAGGTCGTTATGCCCTCTTCCCGCTCATCTTCTTTTCACTGGCATACGGCACCTTCAGACTGCGAATGGACCGTCGTACCCTGGCGGTAATCGGCAAGAGTTTTCTCATCATAGTTGCGACCGCCGCCCTGTTGGTCAGTATAGGCACGGCAATAGTATTGGTGATCGCACCCGAGCGTATTCCCATCATCGTCGAAACCGAAGTAGTTCACGCCTTCCCCAGTTTTAAAGAACTGATTTTTAATATCTTTCCGAACAATCTGTTCAACATTTTCGTTGGAGAAGGCAGCATCCTTTTCCCGATCGTGTTTTTCTCGCTCTTCCTAGGCCTGAACTTCTCATTCGATAAAGTGCTCACCCGGCCGGTGGTCCAGGTCTTCGATTCTCTGACCCGCATTTTCTACCACATCGCAAAATTCGTGAATGAAATACTGGGACTCGGCCTGGTGGTGCTGTCGGCCTATTTTGTTGTGCACCTGCGCCGCACCGAAGAGCTGGAACTCTACTCCGAGCTGCTGCTGCTGATCGGGATACTCACTGTCTTTATCATTTTTTGCATCTATCCGATTTTGCTGTATTTTCT
>JAASTM010000032.1 GCA_021767325.1 Spirochaetales bacterium | reverse complement strand
CGGACAAGGCATTACGGTCAACTGTCTGGCGCCGGGCTGGTTCAAAACCGAACAGAACAAAGTGCTGTATGAGAACCAGGCCTGGGTCGAGTACATAAAAGACCGCATCCCGCTGAACCGGCCCGGCCGACCGAACGACCTGGACGGCACAATCGTGTTCCTGGCCTCCGATGCCAGCGAATATATCACCGGCCAGTGCATCCTGGTTGACGGCGGTATCTCGACCGGCGCGACCAAAGCGACCGTGTAGGAGGCTCTATGGAGATAGCTGAATATACGCTGGAATTTCTTGGCTCCGACGCCGCGGCTAATAGCGTCACGGATGCCGCTTCAATGCAGCCTGCCAACTGGCGGATTGATCTGCACGGTATGACGATCCTGGCCTTCGGCGGCGGGGGCAGTCTGAGCGAACACTTTCTGACAGCTGCAGCCGGCTGTGGGGCGCGGATCGCCATTGCCGACTTTCTTCCGGAAGATCCGCAGGCGGCGCGTGAGAACCGCGAGAGAATTCTGAACCTTGCCCGGCGAATTGCGCTTATTAGGAACAGTGAAATTCGTGAACGTACCGGCAAACTCGCCGAAACGGAACCGGAGCTGCCGCCGGTCATCTTCGGCGACGTAAGAGACAGCGCCGACGTAAAGGCCACTGTAGACTTCGCAGCTGAAAAGTTCGGAACAATCGATGTAGGGATTGATTTTGCCGGCATTCATCATCCGCCCTTCGATCTGGCCCGGGAGGATGCGGAGGCTCTGGAAGCGGTTTTTAGGAATGTCATCGATATAAATCTGCACGGGGCATTTCTGATTACCGCTCACCTGGCCCGCAGGATGGCAGCGCAGCGCAGAGGCCACATCATCCATCTGTGCAGCAACGGCAGTCGGGCTTCCTTGTACGGCTCGTACGCCTACAACGCATCCAAGCACGGCCTCGAAGGACTGGTGAAGACAGCCGCCGCACAAATGGCACCGTTCGGTGTGAGAGTGAATGCAATCGCCCCGGGCACGGTAGAGACCAATCTGAATCGCGAAATGCTGCGCGATACATCAGGTGAGCTTCGGCCGCGAGCCCGTAGTATCCTGGCCCACACTCCCAGTAAAAAGTTCTGTACACGCGAGGGCATCACCGCAACCCTGCTGTCGATGTGCATCCCTCAGCCGCACTTTACCGGAAACGTGGTATTTGCCGATGACGGCTACAATATTGAAGGACATTCATGGCCGGAGGGCAACCGGGCATTGTTTGCCGGTCAGGACGAGCTGGAAAAACTCTTCACACAGATAGATTCGGAGTTTCCCGGCGTCTGAGCCGCACATATGCAGCCCGTGAGCATCACAGGTGCGGGGCCGCGATCTCACACAAAAGCCGGCCGGTACTTCTTTATCACTGAAAACGATAGAAGTACCGGCCTGTATACAATAAGTAGGGATAGGATCCGCTGTTATTCTTACTCCTTTCCGAAGCCAGCGGTAAGTCCGCTGATGATATACCGTTGAGCGAACATGAAGAAGGCTATTCCGGGTATAATCGCGAGGATTGCCCCGGCGGTGAGTGAGTTCCAATAGGTCGTCTCATCTCCGACAAAGTAATACAATCCAACCGTAATCGGTTTGAGGTTCTCCGTATTCAAAAAGAGGAAGGGTGCTAAGAACTCGATCCATGTCCAGAGAAAGGCAATGATCGCAACTGCGGCTATTCCATTGGCTATAACCGGTAGTACTACCCGGAACAAGGCGCCTAAACGCGAAGCACCGTCGATCAAGGCAGCGTCGATAAGATCTTGTGGAAACTGGTCGAAAAACGATTTCAGCATCCAGACCGCTAGAGGATAAGTGAGGTATATGGTGTAGATCACCACCGAAGCCCGCGTATTGATCAGCCCGAGCTCTCGCAGAATCAGATAGAAGGGTAACAGCAGGGAGATTGGCGGTATCAGCCGGATAAAGAGAAAGCTCAACAGCACCATGTTGCTGCCGCGGTATTTGTACCTGGTAAGGGCGTAGGTAGTAAACACAGCCGCGGTGGTCACAATCGTGGTAGTGACCAAGGCATAGATGATTGAGTTAAGGAGGAATTTCGGAACGGGCGACCGGCCAAGAACCTCCTGGTACGCCTCCAGGGTAAAATTTTCGGGGATATATGTCGGGGGCCATTGGATCGCTTCCGGCAGGGTTTTGAGTGAGGTTACCAGCGTCCAGTAGATCGGCCCCAACAAGAGTATGAGAACAACGGCCATAATCACGTATGGTGTAGCTTTATGTTCAAGGATGTTACTGAGTCCACGTCGCACAAACATACATTACTCCTTCAACAGAAAATAGATATACACTGCAGCTATCAACAGGCAGATCAACGCCAGATACACACTCACAGCTGCAGCACGGCCGAATTCTATGTAATTATAGATGTAATCCAGGTTCAACATTCCCAGCACATACGTACCTCTGGCCGGCCCTCCTTTGGTGAGTGAGAAAATCGCATCGATAGTTCGAAAGGAAAACACACTGGTAATCAGGAGCCCGGTGAGAATCGGCCCTTTCGCCAGCGGCAATGTGATATAACGGGTTTTTTGAAAAATGTCGGCCCCGTCTATATCCGCCGATTCATACAGTGTTCCGGAAATCGCTTCAAGACCGGCAAGGGTAAGTATGGTCATAAAGGGAACACGGGTCCATGCATCGGCAATGATTACAGCCAGCATCGCGGTACTTGATTGGCCGATAAAGTTCACATTCGATTCGAATATTCCTATGGATACGAACACATGATTCAGCACACCATAAGCGGCGTTGAACATCCATCCCCAGATAAAACCGGAGACTATGAGCGGCACAGCCCAGGGGAACATAACAAATGTTCTCAAGGTTGTTGAGCCTTTTCTGATACGACTAAGGCTCCAGGCGGTAGGATAGGCAAGCATGAATGTCAGCAGTGTCGAACCGGCGAAGAACGTCAGCGTATTGAACAAGGCGTCGCGGAATACACGGTCTTTGAACAGGTACACATAGTTGTCAAAGCCGAGGAACTGTATCGGCTGTAACACATCAAATTTGAGAAAGCTAACTCCGAGAAGAATTATCAGCGGTACTCCTACCCATAACACCAGTAGAATCAGACCGGGAAGTGAGAGCAACATCCCAAACTTGCTGTCGGAAATTGATTGCATTTTCATTGTTATTGTTGTCTCCTCTGCTCTAATAAAGCGGCGCCGGGAAATCTGTTTCCCGACGCCATTTTCAAGAGATTATTGGTAGATACCGTCGATTTCGCTCTGTGCCTTTTCAAGCGCTTCGAGCGGGTCGATTTCTCCGATCGCAGCTCGGCCAAAGTACTCGATGAGTACATCGTTGGCTTTCATAGCTCCCGGAGGAAAGGATTCCATTACAGTGGTGGCAACCGATTTAGAGCGCGGTTCGGCCCACATAATCTGTTCCTGAACTTTGGGATCAGTGTAAGTTCCGGGATAGAAGGCTTCGTTTCCTTCTATAATCAGCTCGTTGGCCATAGCCTGTTTGCTCATACGGAATTCAGAGAAGAGCAGCATGGCGGCTTTCTGTGCCGGTTCCGCAAACGGGTTTACCATAAACGCATCGAAGTCGATGAATGCCGAGCGGTTGGAATCCGGTTCGGATGCATCCCACTTCGGAGGCTGAACAACTGCCCAGTCGCCTTTGCCGATCGGTCCCTCCGCCGGTTCACCGAAAACATTTTCCTGCATTGCCGGAGCTTTTTCAGGATCGGCACACACATTCACCCAAGTGGTAAAACCGAGCATCATTGCCGATTTACCGCGGGAGAATACATTCTGATAATCGTTCCAAGTCCAACCGAGAACAGCTTCGGGAGCGATACCATCACGGACCAGGCCGGTCCAGTATTCCCAGGAATTGCGGCCTTCGGGAGTGTTGTAATTCGGAGTTCCATCTTCCTGAATAACCCGGGCGCCCTGGCTGTAAATACCGGGTTGCAGCATGTGCAAGAGGTTATAGCTCTTGGCCGGAAATACTATGCCGTAATAATCCTGTCCGAGATTCTCTTTAGCCCAGTCGTTACATTTCTTCGCAGCTTCACGAACTTCCATCCAGGTCTCGGGAACCTTTTCAACGCCGGCAGCTTCCAGCCATGAAGGGCGATAGTAGAATACATACGCACGCATTGTATCTACAGTTGCATACCCTTTTCCGTCATCGCCGGTCAAAGTCGGTACAATACTGTCGGGATAGGCAGCTTTCACTTCATCGGTCCAGAAGGGCATCGGTTCGGCCCAGCCAGCACCGATGATCTGCTCTAACTGATAAGGTCCGCTGTCCAGAGACATACCATGAACTGATTGATCCTTTGAAACCAGTACGTTCAAGGTCTTTTGGAAGAGAATCTCCGAGGAGACCTCCGCCCATTTCACAGTAATGCCGGTCATCTCTTCAAAGAGCTCAATATTTTTGGCAGTTGCGGGATCGCCGCCCATACCGCCGCTATTGAAGTAGAAGATCTCGTCCACACCTTCGGTAGCTTCTTCCCATCCTTCGGGCAGTACGTATTCATCGCCTGTAAGACGATCCACTGCCGGTTTGGGAGCATCCCAGTTGATGAGGTCGATGGCATTCTGCTCTTCCTGTGCCTCTTTCTGTCCTTCAGCAGCCAGCCCCATGGTAAAAGCCAGCATAACCACTACAGCCAAAAATACAATTGACAGCCTTTTAGTCATGTAAACCTCCTTTGTAGTTTATACTAAAAGCTAAATTAAAACTTTTATAGTTCTCTTTTCCTCAGCTCCCCCCTTTCTTTTGGTTTTGTTATTCGTTCATTTTCAAAGTAGGTTGGTAAATTGTAGAAGTGGTTGTCTGTGCGGTAAAGGTACCAAAAGTACTCTTTTTGTACCAATTAAAGTACTAAAAAGGCGGGAGTACCATTAAAGATTATAGATATCAGAGCGATTATGAACACCAATTTTCTTATATATCGAGCGGATGTGATTTTTCACCGTTTGAGCGGCAATATAGAGCATTTCGGAAATCTCCTCGTTGCTGTAGCCGTTGACCATGAGCTTATAGACTTCTCGCTCTCGCCGTGAAAGCCGGTCGGCCAGCTGCTCTTGCCGTTGGGTCAGCGGGGCTTTCTGGTCCGGGGTGTGACCGGAACCGCCGCTCGACTTGCGCAGGGCCTTTCTGGCAATTTTCTCAGAAACAATGAACCCGCCCCGATAGATAGACCTTATAGAGGCAATCAGGCCGTCGACCGGCATGTTCTTCAGAAGATAGCCGCAGGCGCCGTTTTCAATGGCCGTATCCACATAGTCGTCATCCGCAAACGTCGTCAGAATGATCACTTTGGTATCAGGCAATTTCGCAGTAATTTCTTTCGTCAAATCGACACCGTTAATGCCAGGCATCTTTATATCGAGCAGGGCTACATCCGGTTTGAGCGCTAACACCTTGCTGCGGGCCTCATTCCCGTCATGAGCTACGCCGACAATCTTAAAATCCTCAGCTCGACTATCAATTATACTCTGCAGCAAATCGACGAACAGAACCTGGTCATCAGCCACTACCATCGATATAGGTGCCATTACGAACTCCTTCCCCACGGAAACCTGACAATGACGATAAACCCGTTCCGGGAGCTCTGCACCTCGAGTTTTCCATCGATAGCAGCCAGCCTTTCCCGAATACCCCACAAGCCGATTCCCTCTTCAATATCCTTCGTGCCGGTTCCATTATCTCGGATAATGATTTCAACTTCATCCGCATCGCTCCAAAACATTATCTTTATCAGACTGGCTTTGCCATGGCGAAACGCATTGGTCATGCATTCCTGAATACTCCGATAGACAACACGGTTTATTTTCCGTCCGAATGAATTCGGAGCATTTCGCAACTCGAGCTCCACCTGCACTCCGGTTGCTTTCTCAAAGACATTTACTAACCGCTTCACCGCCGCAATATCGTACTTGCGTTCGCTTTCCCTGTCTTTTAGATATCGGAGGGTCTTCTCAGTGTCATGCATCACCTTTTGAGCCTCCCTGTTGACAGTTTTGGTCATCTCTACTGCCAATTCTGGTTCGGCACTCATTTTATCCCGCAGTGATTCGCTGAGCATCATAATATTCACCATCGAATGTCCTATTATATCATGCAGCTCCCTGGCAATGCGCTTTCTTTCGGCATTCAGGGTGTCACCAATCTCTTTCATAATATTATCCTGGAGTTTGAGGTTTGCCTCCATCAGATTACTCACCGTATCCTCATAATTGTCTATCAACATCCGGTTGGTACGGGCACGAAGTCTGAAGGAATTAAAGAGATACAATACAAGGATTATTACCAGGTGCAAAAATAAAAAACCGGATAAGCTTCCCCAATCCGGTTGCAGCTGCAGATAGTTCCATACAAAGATGCTTTGTTGAAGCAACAGACTAATCACGACCAGTGCTGCACTGATTACTGCACTAAGCGCGGGACTGAACCAAAAATACAGATCAAAAATCAGAGCTGCCAGCAGGATACTTTCGATGAAAAGATTTTCTCCCAACGGAAAGCCCAATACCAGCAAGGCCATATAGCGAAGAGTCAGGATGATCTGAGCCTTGTAAAAGGCCCGTGTCATTTGCAGCAGTACAGTTAACAGAAAGGAAAACAGCAGCAGGAGGGTAAACTGTGCGCGCCACCTTTCAGGCAGCTGAAACTGCTCGAAATCGGCAATGAATAACAATAGAGCTAAGGGATGCAGTAAAGCCCCGATATATTTTGTCATCTGATCAACTGTACTACGCTGTTTCGGGAGAGTATCCATTTTCGCCTGTATTATAATTCGCCTAAGCCGATAAGTACACCGTTTTCATCGAACTCGAGCGCCTGCGGCTGCTCCACGAGGTTCAGGCCGCTCTGTCGTCGAACCTCCGGCAGCAGTGCTTCCGAAACCATCAGTCGCGAGAGATGGGCCGAGTCGGCGATCCTGACCATCCGCACATTCTTGATCTCCGGAACATTGGCGGTGTGAATAGCCGCCTTTATCGCACTGCGGTCGTCTTTCATGATCATCGGCAGCCGCGACGGACCGGGAACCGTAGAGGTCAGGGAGTTTGGATACATCGTATCGAAGTCGAGCTTATCAAAAACCCGCTTCGTGCTGAAATCGGACATACCTATTCCGAGCCCGTTGCCGTGACTCTCATCGGTAAGATCCAGTACTACGTAACGGTTTACATCCGGGCCGCCGCCGCCGTAGGGGGTAGCACAGCTGCCGGTCACGTTCGGGTCCATCCCGTCTCCGCTGATATTCTTTCCGATTCGATCCACAATCAGTACATCGATTCGGTCGAAGGGAATGCGCGCCATCAGCTCCGTAGACAGCTTCAACAGCTCCGGTTCACGGGCTGCAATCCGCCCCGATGGAACCGCCTCAATGAGATAGGGCTCGTGGAGACCGTTTTCGACTATCGCCATTCCGAACAGAACCGGAGACTTTTCCAGCACCACTCTCCCGAAGGCCGGCACAAACTCCGCCATTCTACCGAAGCCCTCGGCATGGCATATCTGGGCTCCCCGCTGCTTCCCCAGGCCGATAGCCATCATCTTCATCAAACCGCTCTCATAGTCTCCCCGGAATGAGGGATGAAGCTGTACCTTACCGACGACAATAATGCCATCAGCCGCCGCTGCATAGGCATCAACATGAACCTCACGATGGCCGTCCGTTTCTCCGACTACCACCGTGTCCATAGCGGCCTTGATCGGGGCACCGACGGTCTCCTCACGGACCCCTAAGCTCTCAATCAGTTCCCGCTGACCATCTGCTGTCGCCCCGCCATGACTGCCCATAGCCGGTACGATGAAAGGCCGCCCGCCGCCGGCCTTCACCGCCTGCACTACCGACCTTATAATCTCCGCAATCGCCCCAATTCCCCGGCTGCCCACGGTTATGGCGACCTGCATGCCGGGTCGGATAGTTTCGGCAATTCCTGGTTTTTTGAATTCACTGCGGATGTGCTGCTCAATATTCTCGATCCTACTGGTTTCCAGCTGCTGATCTATCACTGCCATGCGGGGAATCTGTACCGGCTGCAGAATTTGCGTTGTCATTCCGGTTCGGTCCCATTGTGAATCACGTAGTCTTTGCTGCATTCATGCCCCCAATTTCGGCTTGTATTGCCACAACTGATATATTACAATTCAATTATTGAATTATAAATCAAGGAGAGCCCTATGGCAAAGACAATTCTTATCACAGGTGGCAGCACGGGCATTGGCGCAGCGGCAGCTTTACAACTGGCAGCGGGAAACAAAATCTTCCTGCACTACAACTCATCTCGAAACGCGGCGAAAAAAGTGGCTGATGAGATCGAACAGAAAGGCGGCGAGGTGTTTCTGATTCAGGCCGATCTGAGCAATGAAGCCGGCTGCGAAGCTCTGCTGAAGGAGACCAGCAAAAATACCGGCCATCTCGATGTATTAATCAACAACGCCGGCGGACTGATTGAACGGCAGTACTGCCGGGACCTGCAGTGGGAACTGATGGAGCGGGTATTTGCACTGAATACATTTTCATTGATGAAGGTATCGGCCCTGTCGATTCCCCTACTGGAAAAAGGGACCAACCCTTCGATAGTAAACCTGTCCTCCGTAGCAGTACGTCACGGAGCACCAAGCGCCACCCTTTACGGGGCTGCAAAGGGTGCAGTAGATACTTTTACCCGCGGTATGGCCAAAGAGCTGGCCCCCGACATCAGAGTAAATGCGGTTGCTCCAGGGGTAATCGACACTCCCTTCCACGAAAAAGTATCAACCCCGGAGATGATGGAGAACTGGCGGGAAGGTACCCCACTGCAGAAGAACGGCCGGGCCGAAGATATTGCCCATGCAATCGAGTTTCTCATCGAGAATCAATTCACTACCGGCGAAACGGTTGATATAAACGGCGGAACACAGATGCGCTGATCCCGGGGCTAATGTGACTGGAGCAGAGCCGCAAGGAATACGTTTTTTCCCGTTTTAACGCAAGCTCTCGAAGAAAGATTGTCTTTTTAGACTGAAAGTTGTATTTTTTAGCTGTATAACGGGGGGAAATAATGAATAACGAGATCTCAACAATAGTAAACGAGTTAAAAGAGTCTTTCGTACCGCTAGTTCGAGAGCTCTTCGAAGACGATCTAAAGGCGGTCATACTCTACGGATCGGCCGCTAAGGGCACCTATGTACCGGGAGTTTCCGATGTCAACCTGCTGCTGCTCACCGGTACTACCCATCCTGAGAAGATCATGCAGCTGGGAAACAGAGGGAAAAAGCAAATCAAGAAGCATCGCCTTTCTCTGCAGTTTCTCACTACCGCTGAGTTCGAAAACTCGGCGGACGTATTTCCGATGGAATACCTCGATATACAGCACTCGCATCATCTGATTTGGGGCCATGATGCGGTGAAGGATATAGAAATTGCCCCGACGAATTTGCGGCATCAGGCCGAAGAGCGGCTGCGCGGCAGTGTACATGCACTGCGACAGGCACTGTTTGCATCTCAGGGCAAGGCAAAACTGCTTTCTGGTGTGTTAACCGACTGGTTCGGTTCGCAGGCGGCTCTTTTTCGGGCGCTCCTGCGGCTGGCCGATGCGCCGACGGTTCCGGATAACCCCCGCGAGCTGGTCGATTCACTCGGGTCCACTTTCGATATAGACGCATTCGGGCTGTATCCGCTGATTAAACTGCGGGAAGGCGACAAGCAGGGCGACGCCACGGATACAGCAGTACAGGTACTGCAGTTTCTCACTCAGCTCGTGCGGAAAGTCGATGCCATGGATGTGGAGAGAGGATCGTGATGCAGCGTCGACGCTTATTATTCAGAAAACTGCTTCCGGTACTCCTGCTGCTGCTGATCGGCTCGGGACAACTCGCCGCACAATCGCTTCCGGACTACCGCGGCTATGTGAACGATTTTGCCAATGTGATCGACTCCGAATCAGCCCGGAAAATCGAAGCGGCTGCCAGTAAAGTCAAGGAAGCCACCGGTGCTGAAATCGCAGTGGTTACCGTGGAGAGTGTCGAACCGTATGCCGATATCAACGAATACTCTATCGAGCTGGCGGAGAAGTGGAAGGTCGGCCAAGCGGACCAGGACAACGGGATCATCTTCGTAATGTCCATGGAAGAGCGGCAGGTTCGGATTGAAGTGGGCTACGGGCTGGAGGGTGCGATTCCCGACGGCCGGGCCGGAGAAATTCTCGATGAACAGGTACTTCCGTACCTGCAGCAGGGAGATTTCGGAACCGGATTTCTGGCCGGCACAATCGAAGTTGCCCGCGAGATCGCCGACGAGTATAATGTAGAGCTGGGAACCCTGGATGCACCCCCGACACCGAGCCGGTCGCAGAGCAGACGCGGCAGTGATGACGGCGGAATCCCGGCCGGTTTGATTTTCTTCATTCTGATCTTTTTCTTCGGCGGAGGCAGAATGTTCTGGCCGCTGTTCTTTTTGAGCGGCATCACCGGCGGTCGCCACTACCGCGGCGGTTTCGGTTCGTCCGGATTCGGCGGCAGCAGCTTTGGCGGCGGCGGCAGCTTCGGCGGTTTTGGCGGAGGTGGATTCGGCGGCGGCGGTGCCAGCCGCGGCTTCTAGAGGATAGCATTAGGTAGAATACATATTCGGAGGAATACATGAGCGGAAAAAGCAGAGCGGGCTT
>JAASTM010000554.1 GCA_021767325.1 Spirochaetales bacterium | reverse complement strand
CGCCGATGATGTGGAAGGGATCTATGAGAAGGTTATTACCTATCTGCATTCGCTGCACCGTTTGTGGTATTCCACCTCCTTCGGCGCCTTCGACGGCAGCCGGCGCGAACTCGAGATGGAACACCTGGATACCGGGGTGCGGCACCGCGCGGCGTACACCGCACCGGAGGACGAGTACTGGTCCCACACTATCCTGCTGCAGCGGGACAATGCAGCGGCTCCCGTGAAAATCTCACCCGATGGTGAGTATATATCGCAGATCCAGTATCAGACCCTGCTGAACGCCGAGGGACGACGACTGACCCGCAGTTCCTGGGAAGAGCGCTATGACGGAATGATGACCGAGAACTTTGTCTGCAGCCGGACCCACCGGCATTACGGGCTTTTAGAGCGCTACAATCCGGTTGCCCGCAGCTATGAAAAGGTCGAAGATTCGGAGATTGTGTCGGAGAGCAGCGGCGGCGAGTTTCACCGGGACTGGGATTGGCGGCCGAAGGGCATTTCAAACAACGAACAGTACCTGGTAATGTGTGCCGACCCCGGCGAGGAGTTCGAGTATGACTACTATTTCATGTTGTATGACCGATTGAACGACCGGGCGCTCTGGGAACGCGGACTCTACAAGGGCGAGTTCGACGAGCCGGGGCCGGCGGCGGTGGCCGACGACGGGACGGCGGCTATTGTCCAGGAGGGGAACCTGTACATGCTGGAGCCGGACGGGGAGCTGCGCTTTGAGCGGATCTGGCGGAACACCGGCCACTACTGGAGCGTGATGGATATGGATGCCGGCGGGAGATATGTGATCGGACGGAGGGTTCCCGACAACGGGGTCTGGCTCTACTCCGGCCGGGGCGAACTGCTCTGGGAGAAGGACTCCCGGGCCCACGACCGGGGCGGGTATGTGGCTGTCTCGGCCAACGGCCAGTATGTCGCCTACGCCGACCTGCAGGGGCCGCACATCTGCGATCCGCAGGGCAATGTGCTGTTCGAGCTGAAGAGGGAGGACCTTTCCAACCTGCCACCCCTGCCCAACGGCATCGATGTGGCCGACACCGGCGCCTTCGTCTACTCCCTGGGCAACCGGATCTACTACCGGCGTCTGGAGTAGGTTGCGGCCGGGCGGCGTAGCGGGCAGTCCACCTCGAATCCGCCCTTTAAAACGCAAAAGCCCCCGTTACCGGGGGCTGTATGATGTAAAGCTTACGTTGTATCTCTATTATATTTATAAATATTATTTTAATCAATAGTTTTTATAAATAAATTAGTCGCCTATGGTCGCCCGCTTCCCCGGTCGGCAACCGAGGCTCGCAGCCGCGCCGCCGCCAGACGGAAATATTTCTTATCCCTGCGGCTGAGGCCGTTTTTGCGGTATAACACCACTAAGACTCGCTTTACCAAGTACTCGCTGTGCCTGCGGGAACCTGTATCGCGAGACTGAATCTGTCGTTTCCACTCGATCCAACCGATTTTTCCGGGCGGGGGTATATGCCGCTTTTCACACAGCTTGATCAACGCCCGGACGCTGCGCGGAAGGAAGGCTTTTTCCCGGCGGCGGCTCCGCTGCCCGCGAGCAAAGCTCACAACAGCTGCTATCAACAGGAGGGCTCCCAGGCCTGCTGCAGGGAGGAGCATATTATTCGGGTCTTTAGTCGCAGCTACACCCGGTCCCCCACCCCGCAGGGCATTCAACTGCCGGGCCGTGAGGCCATTGAGAGCCTGCGTATCGAACCCGCCGCCGTATTCGCCTTCTGCAGGAGCACCGGCTGCCGCCGCTGCGATTGCCGGGGTCGCTTCAACCGTGCTCCAGCCCCCGCCTTCGAGCCAGACCTCCGACCAGGCATGGCTCTGCAAACCTGTCACCCTGGCCGCCCCGCTCTGCCAGGGCAGGCGCACCAGATATCCGGTCACATAGCGGGCCGGAATTCCGTTCAAGCGGCAGAGGATGGTGAATGCAGTGGCAAAATGTACGCAGTACCCGCGCTCCAACTCGAATAAGAAGTGCGCCAGGAAATGCTCATTTTTCGGCGGCTTTGGGACATCGAGGGAATATGCGAAATTCGAGCGCAGGTATGCCCGGATCGCTTCGATGGTCTCAGCTTCATTGTCTCTCGCCAGTGTTACGGCCAACCGGCGGATCTCTTCGGGGGTGTTATCGAAGATCTGCAGGTATATGTTCTCTGCCGCCGCGGGCAGCTCCGGATCCGATGGTGTGCCAGCGGTACGGCGAATTGAAAACCGCGTACCCCGCAGGAGGGGTGGGTCGACTACCATCCCGACATCCAGACTGCCCTTCGCTACTCGGGGAACCTCAGCGAAAAGCAGCGCGCCGGTATCCAGCGGATGCGGCAGCGAGCTGTAAAAATCGGCGGCAATCTCGATTTCCGTTTGGCCCTCCTCTCTGGGCGGTGAGCCCCTCTCCGCCCGCTCGAACAAGGCGTGCCCGCCGGCTTCACCTTGCCCGGGCGGGGGCTCATTGGAAGGCCCACCGGAAGGCACATTGGAAGGCCCGGGCGGGAT
>JAASTM010000553.1 GCA_021767325.1 Spirochaetales bacterium | reverse complement strand
TCAGGAACGGATTAATGAGTTGCGCATCCATAACACACCGTGGAAGAGCTTAACTCGATGCAGTTTGTCTGTCAACGCCGCAGTACTTACTAAACATCTGTTAAGCTTAGTTGCGTTGACGCAACTTTTTGTCCGTAGTTACACTCAGAGAGCTCCAATTCGAATAGTTGACACTATAATTCTTCTCTTTTTTCGATTTGTATTGTATTTTTACCAAGATTGTGAAAAAATTCAGACTAAAAGCAGAGGAGATATATGATGAACAAACGGAGAGTTGTAGTACTCATACTAATGGTGGTTCTGGCAGCGGTTGCAGTGCAGAGCGTCAGCGCCTACGGCGGCACACGGATCGGGTTCGGAGTGGGAACCCCCAATGCGGTCTTTATCTACCGGCCGTCGCCCTTCGACTTTCGGGTCGGGTATGATTTTACCGAAGGTAATGAGTTCATATTTGTGAGCGGCGATCTGCGTCCGATCGACAATATCCACATTGCCGGACCGCTGCACTTTTCATTCGGAATCGGCGGCTATGTGAAAACCTTCCCGGAGGTGGAGAACGCCGAGGATATGTTCGAACTGGGAACTCGCCTGCCCTTCGGATTGAGCGTGCTGTTTCTGGACAATGTGGCCGAGCTGTTTTTTGAAGTGGCGCCGGGCTTTGACCTGTATCCCAAACCGGCCTTTTCAGATGAACCTGTGCAGCTGTGGGCCGGTCTGACCCTGGCCATCCGCTGAGGTATATGAAGCGTCGTTACATGAGAGCATACTTCACTGGTGAGGGGGTCGCCGGGGCAACGGTGAAAGTCGTTGTGCTCGTGCGCGACCTCCTTATTTTCATCGGCGGGGTGTGGTACTTCGAATTCGTAGCCGATTACCAGTTTCCCGCCGAAGAAAACCTGCTGCTCTACTTCGTGGCTATTCCGATTATCTGGTCGACCCTGATTCACATCTGGACCAGCAGCAGCTACGGCGAGCAGCGCAGCCTGTTTATGCACCTGTTTACCCACCTGATAGCCGTGCTGCAGCTGATTGCCACGGTCTTCCTGATCAGTGCCACCCTCAACACCATTGCCGGTAATTTAGATACCCTTGGAAATGTACTGTTCCACTTTGTCGGCTGGACGGTGATTGTTTCGCTGATTTATTACGATATGGTGGATATAAACCGGGCCCCTTAGCAGCTTAATCCAGTTCGCGGATAAACCTGCGCAGGGCTGTGTTGATGAGGGTCTGATAGCCGGTCTTTTCCTCGGCCGCTTTTTTCTTAAAATACAATATTATGTCGTCATCCAGCCGGATGGTGGTAGTGACCTTTTGGGGGGTATAGAACCGGCCCCGCTGTCCGCCGGAAAAATCGTATTCCGGAGCTACTTCGAATACATCTTCAGGCTTGTTCGTATTGTCGCCGTTCATTGACCGTTGCCTCCCGCGCCGAAATTATCCGAATTACCTCTGCTCCCTGATAAGTAAAAAAGAGATGCGCTATCACCAGCAGAAATAGATCGTTATCACACCATATTTACACTGTACATACGTACTCGCACAATTTCCCGAAAAAACCTTGTGTGAATCGCGGCGGGCCGTTTATCATTGTAGTAGCATAATAAGATAAAAGAGGGAGAAGCGGTATGCAGACAGGCGAAGGCAAGGGCTTGGCGGTACTGACCAGCGGGGGCGATGCCCAGGGGATGAATCCGGCGGTGCGGGCGATCGTGCGTACGGCGATCAAATGGGGATTCGTGCCGTACGGAGTGTTCGAGGGCTACCAGGGGCTGGTCGACGGTGGGGAGTATATAAAGCAGATGGACTGGAGTTCGGTCGGTGGTATTCTGCACCGCGGCGGAACGGTGCTCGGCTCGGCCCGGTCGAAAGACTTCCGGGAAAAAGAGGGGCTGATAAAGGCCACTAAGAATCTGGTGGAGCGGGACATAACCAACCTGATTGTGATTGGCGGCGACGGCAGCCTGAGCGGAGCCAATGAGTTCCGCAGCATGTGGGCCGAACACCTGGATATTTTGGTCGAGCGGGGCGAGATCAGCCCCGAGCAGCGGGAGCGCAACCGCTATCTGAAACTGGTGGGGCTGGTCGGCTCGATCGACAACGACATGTTCGGCTCGGATATGACCATCGGGGCCGATTCGGCGCTGCACCGGATTACCGAGGCCATCGATGCCATTACCAGTACCGCCTCCAGTCATCAGCGGGCCTTTGTGATCGAGGTGATGGGCCGCAACTGCGGCTACCTGGCCCTGATGAGCGCCCTGGCCACCGGGGCCCAGTGGGTGCTGATTCCGGAGAATCCGCCGGACATCGACAACTGGGAAGAGCGGATGGTCGAGGTAATGAAAGAGGGTCGGGATGCGGGCCGGCGCTACGGAATTGCCGTAGTGGCCGAGGGAGCCCGGGACCGGGACGGAAACCCGATTAGCGCCGAGTATGTGGTGGATGTGCTGAAGGAGAAACTGACCCCGGACACCCGCCTGACCATCCTGGGCCATGTACAGCGCGGCGGGTCGCCGAG
>JAASTM010000552.1 GCA_021767325.1 Spirochaetales bacterium | reverse complement strand
TTGTCTGGTGAAATTTCTTCGAGAAAAATTTCCCGGTAACGGCCCGAATCCTGGGGTACAGGCTGGTCCGGTACGTACATTTTTGAAAAGAAATGCAGCACATCCAGCATATCGTCCATGCTGTTGGTAAGTGAATAGCGGTAGTAGCAAGTGTATTTATCGAGTACTTTTCGGTAGCTCGCTTCCATCACCAGTTCGGGATCGGTATCATGCCGCAGTTTGGAGCGCAGGCCCCCGTACCACGCCCTGGAGATACACATGCGGCGGATCCGCTCATTCTCATCCATATAGTACAGCTCAAAGATCCCGGCCATAGCCGGCACATGCCGCACGATGTCGTACTTCTCCGCTTTCCGCAGCGGCGACCAGAAGACGGTATAGTAGACTTTCCCCGCATCTACCTGTTTCTCTACGTGCGGTGAAGCTTTTCTCATTTTTTCAGGCATACGCGCACCATCTCCTTCGGGTACCATTCTTACCTAGCCGGGCTGATATTGCAAGCCCCTATTGTTTTCATTATGATATGTGAATGTCACTTTATAGAGTCCACTTTACATGGAATGAAAAAGAGGTCGTACTCAAGGCCCGCAGCTTAGATCTTACCCACCCCTACTTTGTCTCTATCAAGGATATTATTCTCCCGAAAAAGAACCAGCTCATCATCGATCCCTCCGAGGATGAGATTCTGAAAACGTTCGGAGAGGCCGATCACCTGATGCTGCCCTTTCAGAAGGTATATCTGATCGAGGAGTTGAAGGAATCGCCGGAAGACGACTCTTCCCGGGTCACGCCGTTTACTCTGGTAGAGAACGAAGACCAGGAGTGACGGACAGGCACCCCGCCGGTCAGAACCACTATCCGAGTTGTATTGCGGTATCTACTTCGTCATCCACTGACGACCGTCACGGCCGATAAACTCATCCGCCCTCTCAGGTCCCCAGCTGCCGGCCGCGTAGAATTCGACACAGTCACACTCTTCCCACCATGAGACGAAGGGATCGGCAAACTCCCAAGAAGCTTCCACCCCGTCCTGTCGCACAAACAGGGCCTGATCTCCGGCCAGGCAATCGCGCAACAGGCGTTCATAGGGCGAGACATAGGTCCGGTCGAAATAGTCACTGTATTTGAATCCGAGGTTCACCGGCACAATCAAGTTATTTGATTCGGGATATTTCACCCCCAGATGAAAGGTAATTTTCTCCTCCGGCTGGATAGTCAGAATCAAGCGTGAGGCATCCAAGGGGGTGCAGTCATCCCTGAAGAGCTTGAGTGGCGGCTGGCGGAAACGGATAACAACCTCGGTTACTCTGCGGGGAAGGCGTTTGCCCGTACGCAGGTAAAACGGAACCTCTGCCCAGCGCCAGTTGTCAATATTCACTTTTGCAGCAAAATAGGTGGGCATAGTGCTGTGAGGATCAACATTTTCCTCTTCACGGTAGGACTGTACGCCGGTACCGTTGATATTGCCGCCGGTGTACTGCCCGGCTATGGAGACTTCCGGCACTTCCTGAAAGGATACCGGCCGCAGAGAACGGATAACCTTCACCTTTTCGTCGCGGACCTGCCGCGAGCTGAAACTGTCGGGCGGTTCCATTGCAATCAGCGAAAGCACTTGCAGCATATGGTTCTGGAAAATATCCCGGATAGCACCGGTTTTCTCATAGAATCTTCCGCGGCGGGTCACCCCGATGTCCTCTGCCACGGTAATCTGCACACTGTCGATATAGTTGCGGTTCCACAGAGGCTCAAAAATACTGTTGGCAAAGCGAAAGAAAATGATATTCTGGACCGTTTCTTTTCCCAGATAATGATCCATCCTGAACACCTGATCCTCACGGAAGGCCCGGTTTACCGTCTGATTCAGTTCCAGCGCGGTGGTCAGGTTTTTCCCGAAAGGCTTTTCGATAACAATCCGAATCCCCTCTGCTTTGGTGGGGAGCTTTGAGTCGGCAATTTGCGAAATGACCAGCTGATAGAGTGTGCTGGGAATGGAAAGATAATAGAGCACATCCAGATTGTAATCCTTGCTCTGGCTTCGCACCTTTTCTTCGAGCTGGTTGTAGTGCTCGGGCTCTTCGAAGTGACCATAAGAGAAAAAGAGATGGGGAAGAAACTGGTCGATTTTCTCCGGTTCGGGTGTCCCCACCTCATCGGAGGCTTCGATATTCTCTTTTATGAGGTTCCGGTAATCCTCATCTCCGAGATCCTGTCGCCCGAAACTGACTATTCTGAATTCCTCGGGAAGATTCCCCCGCAAATACATCGAAAAAATTGTCGGTAAAAGTTTTCGCCGGGCCAGATCTCCGGCTCCCCCGAAAATAACGAATACAAACGGGTTTATGTGAGCGTAATCAGTGCTGATATCACATTGCTGCATTATAAATCTCCGAAGTTACGATCTGTACACCCTTCTCAGCCATCGCGTTCAGTCGCTGCTGGGCAAATCCGGCCGGCACGTCGACTGGGCGGCTGAGGTCCTCGATAAGAACCGTCGCGTAACCTAAACGGCGGGCATCCACAGCCGAAAAGTAG
>JAASTM010000551.1 GCA_021767325.1 Spirochaetales bacterium | reverse complement strand
CGAGGAGATACAGAACTACCTGGTCAAACTGCCGGCGCTGGACACCTATTTTAAGAGTGAAACTCCCCGTGCCCAGCGAACCTTCATCAAAGGCATCAAGATAGAGATTACCGCTCTAAAGAATGCCGTCGTCAAAGCCAATCAGAAAAAACACGAGTATGTAGCCAATAAAGAGGAAGAGGAACAGCTGAAAAAGCTCGGGGTAAAAACCGGCGAATAGTCAGACACCGGAGTCAAGGCGCGTCCGCTTACTCACCCTGCACGCAGTAATGCCCCAAGAGCCGTACATCTACAGCTGAGCCCGCCATTTTCTCGATTGCTTCAGTGAGGACCGACTGATCGGCCGGAAGATCTACCGCAACAAAGAACATATAGTTCCAGGGCTTGCCCTGAATAGGTCGAGATTCGAGCTTCTTCATATTCAAGCCGTATTCAGCCAGAATCTTGAGCACCTGAAACAGTGCACCGGGCTTGTCCTGAGTCGAAAAAATCAGCGCAGCCCGGTTCGGGGTACGGGTAGACGCGGTCTCCTCGCGGGCAATGATGAAGAAGCGGGTGTAGTTGCGGGGATTATTCTCTATCCCCTCCTTCAGGACTTCCATATCATACACTTTCGCAGCTTCACGGCCGGCAATGGCACCGAGGGTAGGGTCCTGCATCTGAGCGACATGGGCTACCGCGCCGGCAGTATCGAAAAACGGTATCCGCTCAATTTCCCGATGGTCATCAAAAAACCGGGAACACTGAGCTAAACCCTGCGGATGGCTGAACACCTTTTTGAGCCCGCCAATGGAAGCGCCTTTTACGGATATCAGACTGTGAATAATGCGAATTTTCTGTTCTCCGATGAGACGGATGTCCGGATACTGCAGCAACAGGTCCAGTACTTCGTGAACTGTACCGGCCAATGAGTTTTCAATAGGAACGGCGCCGTATCCGACCTTGCCCTGCAGTACCGATTTGAACACATCGGCAAAGGTGTCGCAGGGCACCGCTTTATATCCCTCGCCGAAAAAGCGCTCTACTGCAGATTCGCTGTAGGCTCCCCGGACCCCCTGAAAAGCTACCTCGGCATCCGGGGTACCGCCGGAGTCTCCCTTCTGCCACGCACCGGCGGCAGAGAGACTCGAGCGCTCCGGGATTCGCTCCAGCTCCTTCTCCAGGACAGGAGCGATAGCCTCGATGTCCCGCATCAGCCGTTCGAACTGCTCGGGATACAAGGACTGGGGACCGTCGGAGAGAGCGGAATCGGGATGCGGGTGCATCTCCACCATCAGTCCATCGGCCCCGGCGGCCACTGCGGCGAGGGCCATCGGTGCAACCTTGCCCCTGATGCCGGTTCCGTGACTGGGATCGACCAGCACCGGCAAGTGACTGAGTTTTTTCACAACCGGTATGGCCGAAAGGTCGAGGGTGTTGCGGGTGTAGGTTTCAAAGGTACGAATGCCGCGTTCGCAGAGGATGACGTCATCAGTTCCGTGGGCCATGAGGTATTCGGCGGCCATCAGCCACTCCTCGATTGTGGCGGCCAGACCGCGCTTCAGGATGACCGGCTTACCCAGGGCGCCGACCCGCTTCAACAGCTCGAAGTTTTGCATATTGCGGGCGCCGATCTGAATTACATCGACATATTCATCGAACATGTCTACATAATCGGTTCCCACAATTTCCGTGGCAACCGGCATACCGTAGGCCTCACCGGCCTCCTTGAGTATTTTCAGCCCCTCTTCGCCCAATCCCTGGAAGGAATAGGGGGAGGTCCGTGGTTTAAACGCACCGCCGCGCAGCATCACAGCCCCGGCTTCCCGGGCCAAGGCCGCCGCTTCCATCATCTGCTCGCGGCTCTCCACGGCGCAGGGACCGGTAATAACGGCAATCCGCCCGTTACCTATACGCACCGGCCCGATTCTGACAATAGTGTCCTCCTGCTTGAGTTCACGTGAGGCCAGTTTGTAAGGCTTTGAAATCGGTATTACCCGATCAACCCCCGGAAGCAGTTCGACCTCGCGCACATCCATCTGTACGCGTCCGACTGCACCGAGCACCGTATCCTGTTCACCGACGATTTCGCGAACTTTGTAGCCGTGCTTTTCTAAAAACCGGCGGGTTTCCTCTTTATCCTGCGGGCTGATTCCCTGCTTCAGAACGATTATCATGCAGTAACGCTATTTAGTTAACTTACTCCTGTCAACTACATTTGCCGGGTTTTTCACGCTTTTTCCCAGCTTCGCCTCCAGCGAGGCTATCTTGAGCTTAGATTCAAACTCGCTCTGCAGCTGCTCCCGATGACTCAATATCTTGTTGATGTACTCGAGTGTCACCAGCGGAGCACCGCGTTCGGTCACCCTGCGGGGACCGGCATTGTACATCGCCAGCGCGGTAATTTGGTTTTCGCCGCGTTCGAGGCAGTATTTGAGATACGCGACTCCATGCTGAATGTTTATTTCCGGATCAAAAAACTGCTCTTCCTGGAGTTTGGGAAAAGAGCGGTTGTTCAGCTGAAACACTCCTCGGTCGATTGAACTATGATTATAATTCACTGCATAAGGATCGAATCGACTT
>JAASTM010000550.1 GCA_021767325.1 Spirochaetales bacterium | reverse complement strand
GATCAATCTCGGTACCGGCAAGGTTATGCTGCACGACGACGGGTGGACGGTTGAAACCCAGGATGGAAATCTCTCGGCGCATTGGGAGCATACGGTTGCCGTATTCGATGATCACACCGAAATCCTGACACAGCTCGATTAACAGTTTTTTTGACGTTTCAGTAATAAATTATATATATTGTAGTTAACTGTTCAAGAAATCGATACATTGTGGAGGAAATGTGTATATGAACCACAAAAAACTTTTCTATTCCAAGAAATTCTTTCTTTTTAACCTGGTCTTAGTCGGAATCCTGGTCGGGTTCACGCTCTCTTTTGTTACGTTCGGCTGTTCTACGGATGTAAAAGCCGGCGAGAAGGCTCGAGCCCAGGAATCCTCTACCAGCAGCAGTGCCGATACAGCCACTGCGGTTGCCCTTCAGAACTCTTTCCGCAGTGTAGCCCAGGAAGCACTGCCGGTGGTAGTCGAGCTGAAAGTAGTTGAAGTGGTGAGACAACAGGTACCGCAATCCCGCGGATGGCCCTGGGATTTTCTGTTTCCGGAAGAAGAGAATAATGGCAATGGAGATGAAGGCCAAGAACGTGAGTTCAGGAGCCAGGGCCTGGGTTCCGGAGTAATAGTAAGAAACAATGGGGATAAATACTATATTCTCACCAACGAGCACGTTGTAGGCGAGGCAGATGAAATCAAGGCAGTTCTGAATGACGGGCGGGAGTTCACAGCTACGCTGGTAGGTAAAGACCCCCGTAAAGATCTCGCTTTGGTAGTAATGGAGACCGATGAAGATCTGCCGGTTGCTGAACTCGGCGATTCGGATGCAACTCAAGTGGGAGACTGGGTGCTGGCAGTCGGCAGTCCCTTCGGCTTCGTGTCGAGTGTCACCGCCGGTATTGTCAGTGCCAAAGGGCGTTCCGGTCCTCAGGGGAATATCAGCGATTTTATTCAAACCGATGCCGCCATCAACCGCGGAAATAGCGGCGGCGCACTGGTAAACATCCAGGGAGAAGTAGTCGGCATCAATACATGGATTGCAGCTCCCACCGGCGGTAGTGTAGGTCTGGGCTTTGCCATACCGATTAACAATGCAAAAAAAGCCATCGACGATTTCATAACCAAAGGCAAGGTAGAGTACGGCTGGCTCGGAGTAACTGTCGGAGACCTTACTGACGAACTAGCAGATAGACTCGGCATAGATGAGGTATCCGGAGCGTTCATACACAATGTGTACATTGATTCACCAGCTGACAAGGGCGGCATACGACCGGGAGATTTTATTACCGAAATCAACGGCAGGAATGTGGAAAACCGTGACGAAGTCGTCCGGGTCGTCGGCGATCTCGAGGCCGGATCTACCGCAACCTTCAGAGTAAACCGATTCGGCACCATGACCACGGTTGAAGTGAAGATAGGCGAGCGTAAGGACAGCGAGGAGATTCTTTCGAATCAGAACAAGCTATGGCCGGGTATGATCGTCGTGCCACTGAACGAAGAGGCCCGGAAGGAACTCGATCTGGAAGGATCGCAGAGCGGGGTTCTGGTGGCCAGTGTCGATAAAGGCACCAAAGCCTATATCGGGGGAATCAGAAACTACGATGTCATTACCGCTATCAACGATGAGAATATTGAATCGCTGGAAGATTTTTACAAAATGATAGGCGATGCATCAGTGAGCGAATTCAAGATTTCCTACATAAGAGAAGGTAATAAATACTTTACCGGAATCGAGCGTTAGGTTACACTACACATAACACAAAGATTAAACACAGGGAGGGCCGCAAAGGCCCTCCCTTTACATCGCAGCAAATCCCCGGGAGGCAGAGATGAAAGATTTCGTCGAGTACGATCAGGTCCGCAACAACTCGCTCAAGTTAGCCTATAGAATACACAAGGACGGTTTTATTCCAGACGTGATCTATGTGCTGCTGCGGGGAGGGGCGTACATCGGCAATGTGATTAGCGAGTATTTCAAGATTGTACGCAACGATGAGCGGCCTGTATTTTATGCCGCCGTGGTGGCCAGATCGTATACCGATATCCACAAACGTTCACGGGTAATGATAGACGGATGGACCTACAAACCGGAATATCTACGAAATGGTGATAAAGTGCTGCTGGTGGACGACATCTACGACTCCGGCCGAACTATGAACTATCTGGCGGAGGTTATTATGGATCACGGTATTCCACGTGAAGACCTAAAAATTGCCGTGCATGACTACAAAGTTTTCCCCAACAGTGATGAGAAAATGCCTGTCGATCCTGATTATTATTGCCGCAAACACATCGTCAATACTCCCGAAGAAGATGTATGGATCCACTACAAGAGCCATGAGTTCGTCGGTCTCACGAAAGAGGAATTCCAGAATAACTACTCCTTTACCGATAAAGATTTTATAGAGATCCTCGACAAGGAACTTTTTAATAGAAAGCGGTAGGGGGTATGATCATCCCGAATGTAAGAAAAAGGATACAACACTTAGTGCTCTTCGGGCTGTTTACGGCGTTAGTCACCTCTTTGTATGCCCAGGAGCAGACGGTTACCCTGTACCCGGTTGCAGGGTCTTATTC
>JAASTM010000549.1 GCA_021767325.1 Spirochaetales bacterium | reverse complement strand
GGGGGCCATCGGCGGATACACCGATTCACCGATAAGGGGCAGCAGGGTTCCGGTCAGCGAACTGAGCAGAAATCCGATTCCGAATGTTATCAAAATTATGCGGGCTTGCTTTTTTTCCCGCAGGGTTGGCGCATGCCGCAGCCAGTGCAGGTACACTGCTATGGTTACGGCTAGGTAAAGCGTATAATGCAGAATGTTCAGATAATACAGCGGCGAGCCGCGGTTGTAGCCGATTGACCAGCCGTGCTGGGTCGAATGAAAGGCAGCGATGATATCGAAGCCCAGATGTGAGAAGAAGTACAGAACTATCCCCGGAAGGTACAACAGGATAATGTAACGGCTCTTGACTGCAGGAATGCGGTGTGAAATTCGCAGTGAAAAGTGCAGTAGGGGTGCCGGAAATAGGAAGAATACCCATGAAAAATACCTGTAGATAGCATACGCAGACTCACTGTCTTCCGCTGCGATTCCCAGGCTGTTGGCAAGCGCCCATATCGCAAAAACTATACTGAGGAAAAAGAACAGCCGGTTTACGAAGCCGTTATAATCTCTCAGCAGCGCATACAAACCGATGAGCAGATAGAAGAATGCGGCGGTGAAACTCAAATGCGAGAACAGGTTCATTGTCAGTATGCGCTCTCCGATTAAGATGGATACTCTGTTCGAACCCTTGTATTGTACTCTAAAAACTGCGTTTCGATAAGTTCAATTAGACTCTTGATTTTGGTTATATCCTTGTTATTCTGCTCGTTGGCCATTCTGGCAGTTAGTTCGAGCTGCTGTGCGCTGGCGTGCAGGCGAAGCGCACTCAGAGTACCGGCGGTTCCTTTCAGGGCATGGGCGGTTCTTTCCAGCTGCTGACAGTCCCGGTTCTGCAGGTGATGCTTGAGCTGCTGCACCTGAGTGCTCAGATCATCCATACTGCCGTGTAATATGGTCTGCTCGAGATCCTCGTCGTAGATGCAGCGTTTACGGAACGCTTCTCGGTCAAAAATCGGAAGGTTGGAAGTTTCGGACGAACTCATCGATGCCTCTCCTGCTGACTTGGTTTCATCTATATAATAAGACCCGGGAACCCATTTTTTTATTACCTCGCTCAACTTCTCGGGTACTACCGGTTTCGATATGTAATCATCCATGCCGGCATTCAGACAGCGGTCCCGGTCCTGGGCGAAAGCTTGAGCGGTCATCGCGACTATCGGAGTGTGAGAATTTATTTCGCCGGCCGCACCGGCTCGGAGTTTTTCGGTTGCCGCTATCCCGTCCATTACAGGCATCTGTACATCCATAAAAATGATATCGTAGGGAAACTTTTCGAGGGTAATCAATGCTTCAGCCCCGTCATACGCTACATCTACGTAGCAGTTCAGTTTGGAAAACAGGGCTTCTGCAAAGCGCTGGTTGGTAATATTGTCTTCCACCAGAAGTATTCTGATTTTCTCCGGTTCCGCTTCTCCCGGTTTTGCCAGCGGTGAAAAGGCAGCAGTCACCTGCTGAGCCGACTCTACCTCGGGCTCGACCCCCTCTATGTCCCGGGCGATCGAAAAACTCATCTCAACGCTAAACTGCGTACCTTCTCCGAAGGTGCTTTGTACGTCAATACTGCCGTTCATAATATGCACGAGCCGGCGTGTAATCGAGAGCCCCAGACCGGTTCCCCCGTAGCGGTTGGTTATTGCCCGTTCGGCCTGGGTAAAGGCGTCAAAAATTTCGGCCACTTTATCCGGCGGGATGCCGATACCGGTATCTTCAACCGAGAGATGAATATCACAGCTCTTTTCAGAAAGCTCTTCTGCCCAGCACCTGAGACGTACATATCCGCGGGAGGTGAATTTGACGGCGTTATCGACCAGGTTGAGTATGATTTGCCGGAAGCGGCCCGGGTCACCGATAATACCCGCGGGTACATCCGGACTGATGTCAACGTACAGGTCGATGTGTTTAGGAGCTGCTTTTGTCATAGCGATATTCGCCACCTCATGAATAATCTTGCGCGGCCGGAACGGGATCTCTTCCAGTTCGAGGCGCCGGGCTTCTATTTTTGAAAAATCCAGTACGTCGTTGATCAGGTACAGCAGTGCATTACTGCTCTCACGGATAGTGTTGGTAAAACTGCGTTGCTCACTGCTGAGATCAGTGCTCTGCAGCAGGCCGGTCATGCCGATGATTCCGTTCATCGGTGTCCTGATTTCATGGCTGATGTTTGCCAAAAACTCAGATTTGGCCCGGTTGGCCCGTTCGGCCTCCTCCTTGGTTTTCAGCAGTTCGATATCACGCTGCTTACGGGGGGAGATATCCTGAATCATGGCAATGATGCGTTTGCGGGCGAAGGGTATCAGCGGTGTGCTGGTGTACATGAACACCTGGATCCATCTGGTATTCTCGGCGGGGAGTGTTATCCGGCACTCCACGTACATGTTTTCATTGACGTACAGGTAATCGAGTTCGGTTTGCACCTTCTGGCGGTCTTCATGAACCACGTAATCTTCGAGAAAAAAGAGCGGGTTTTCCTTCAAGCGGCGGTATTCCGACCCGAAGAAGGAGAGCAGACGGTGGCTGAAGAAATGCAGCTGGTAG
>JAASTM010000548.1 GCA_021767325.1 Spirochaetales bacterium | reverse complement strand
CGAGTTCCACCAGTTTGAAAGTACCGCACAGTTCGATGTGATTACCATGTGGCACTACCTCGAGCACGATTATCACCCCCGGGAGACCCTGCAGCGTATGCAGGGGCTTGCCCATCGGCACACGCGTCTGATTATCGAGGTTCCAAATATCAGCTCCTGGACCCGGGCGCTGCAGGGCCGGTACTGGGAGGGATTTCACACCCCCCGGCATACCGCCGTGTACTCGCCGAAGACTCTACGGGTTCTGCTGGAGAGGAGTGGATGGAAGCTTGTACGGCTGCGGAGGTTTGGCACCCTCGATGCGTATCCGCTGTTCTGGATGGGGCAGCAGGAGCGGCGGGGGATAGACTGGAGCGGCTCGATGGAGGGCGAGTTTGCCGGATTTATGGCTGGTATGCTGGCTACCGCACCACTGTTTCTGCTGAAACGCTGGCTGCCGGCGGGAGTGATGACAGCGGTTGCGCGGCCGGAATGAGCCTGGCGATTAGAAGGGCAGCAGCGGGCGGCCGCCGTGCCAGGTCCCGCTGGTTTTGAAGGGGCGGAAGCGGGCGAACAACTCCTCATTGTACCAGTTGAGTTCCCGGGTCTTCTTGATGGCCTCCAGGTGGGCTTGGTTCCGGTAGGCGTAGGCCTTCATCGACTCTTCATCCTCCCAGAGGCTGAAGGTGGCCATCTGTTTGACCGGCCACTCGCCGATTCCCTTAGCACAGATGAGGCCGGAGAACTCCTTAAGCGAGCCGCTGGTACGGGGCACCTGCCGCCAAAACCTCCACAGCTGTTTATTCGCAATGGTGGCCCGGGTGATGACGGCGGTGACATCGCCTTCAGCTTGACCGTCCGGTTTGAAGGGATTCGTACCGCTCCACTGGCCGTGGGAGCGCAGCGGCGTCATATACACCGAGACCATCTCCTGGCTGTGCTCACGATACTGGGCGTAGAGTTCGGAATCCGCCAGGAAACCGTCGGCCTGGGCCTCGGAATCCCACACGGTGAGCAGTGCGTAGGTGGAAAAATCTGAGTACCATTTGAAGCCGTTGCCGGCCCCCGTGCCGAGCACCCGGTAGAACCGCAACCCTTCGACCTCTTTCAGATATCCATGGGCAAACTGCATCATGGTAAATGCCCAGAACTTATTACGGAACCCACTGTATTTGAACAAGCTGAGGACCACGACCGGCGGCTGATTCGTTTCCATATCCTTAAGTCTAAGCCTCCGGCAAGGCAAGCGCAAGCGGCGGAAGAAATCCGAATCGCTGCAGCAGCAGATAGTTGTTGATGGTGAGGCGGGCGGTCCAGTTGCGCCGGCTACGCTGCCAGGCCTCCGGATAGGCACCACCCCAGCTCCAGTGCGGCTGCCAGATGCCGTGCTCTGCGGTTTCGAGCAGGTAGCGGCACTGCACTCCGGTATAGGGCTGCACACTTTCGAAGAGCGGGCTGGCCGGAGATGCGACAAAATCGAGGGGCCGGGGTACGTAACCTGTCCACTGTTCCGGATCGGTGTTCATGAGCCGGCGAATGGCGGCAGCCAGCTGGGGCTGCATCCGGGCGGCGGTATCCGGCAGGTCAGTAAGAATAGTGTGGTAGAGCCGCAGGTAGCAGTAGATTTCGTGGGGCGAGGGGAAATCCTGCAGCGCAGCCAGCCGGCCGACGGCACTTTGGACTAGTTCCCGCAATTCGGTGGATGAAAGCTTGTGTAAGAGAGGGCGGTGGCGCCACAGATGGGCGATGAGTTCGGCAGTCGGATTTCCCCAGTGCCGGTCGATGACCGTCTGACCTTCAGCCTCGTCCCAGTGCCACCACGGGGCGTGGGGGTGGCGGTTTATTACCGGACCGGCCGCGTACCAGCCGCCCCGGGCTGGCTCGAAGCTTGTTTCCAGGTAGGCGACCGCTGCCTCCACGGCCGGAGCGGCCGACTGACCGGCGCCAGTCTCATCGATGATCTGAAAGGCCACCGACGTGGCCATAGGAGAGGAGTCCGGCAGGAGAAAGTCCGGTTCGAGGCCGTGACCGAAGCCGCCGTCGGGGTTCTGGTAGGCCGCCAGGGCTTGGATGACCGCTTCAGGGCTGCCGCTGCTGAAGTGGAAGTCGAATAGGGCCAGATACAGCGGCTCGCATTCCGCTTCTATAAAGCAGCGGGCCGCCGCCGGGTCGAGTTCATCCGGTCCTTGAGGCTGGAGCGCCGCCCGCAGCCGCTTCGGGAGTTCGGCCTGTACCAGGTAGTAGGAGTCGAGGACTAAACGAAAGAGAAACCCGTCGCTCAGGCTGCCGTCCAGTTGCACCGAAATCCAGTGGCGCTTGTTCAGGTGGTAGCCGCCGGTGATTGCCGGGTACGCCTCGCGCAGCGCCGCCGCGTAGTCGGGCTCGCATTTGAGTGAGATATAAGAAAAATCGTGAAAGCCGGTCAGAGCGAACATTTTGCCATGCACTTTGTATACCAATGCATTTTCGTCGAAAGGAAAGTCGGCGGCTGCTCCGGGGAGGCTTTCGCAGTAGAGTTGAAAGTTGTGCAGTGTCATGGGCAGATTGTAGCGCTTCGGCTGGCATTGCGAAAGGCCCCGGGAGTAGTGCCGGCGGCAGCCTCCACAAGCTGTGCACCGCT
>JAASTM010000031.1 GCA_021767325.1 Spirochaetales bacterium | reverse complement strand
GCCTTTACCGAGGTCTCCGCAACCATGGAGGAGCTTTCCACCGGAGCTACAGAGATAAATAATGCTGTGGAATCCCTGCGGGAGATAACCGCCGAGGTAAAGAGCGGTTCAGCAGACATGACCAGCGGAGCAGAATCTATTCGCACTTCCACCACCAATGTTGAAGAGGTATCCCAGAATGTGTACCATGCGGTATCGGAGATCAATACCGGTATTCAGGAGATAAATGCGGCCGTTTCCGACCTGAACGAGGCAATTCAGTTTATCTCCGGTACGATTGATGCTATCTCGAAACAGGTTGAACAATTCAGATCCTGATCTGCTAAATTGGAGAATAATATGAGCGAGCTGCTGTTTTATGAATCCCCGTATGAATCGAGCTTTACCGCCACCGTGACCGAGGTAGAGCCTGCCGAGAAAGAATGGGCGGTGCAGCTCGACCGAACTCTGTTTTATCCCGAGGGTGGAGGTCAGCCCTCGGATATCGGCTGGATCGACAACATCGAAGTAAGCCGAGTGGAGAAGCGAAAGGATGCAGTGTGGCACTATCTGGCGGCAAAACCTGCGCACGAACAGGTAAGAGGTCTGATCAAATGGAGCCACCGCTTCGACTATATGCAGCAGCATACCGGTCAGCACATACTTTCGGCGGTAATGTATCGCCGCTTCGGTTACAACACGGTAGCTGTTCACCAGGGGGATGAGTACACCACCATCGAAATCGACCGCGAGGCGATCAGCCAGGATGAAATCAACGAGATCGAGACTGTTGCCATAGAGTTAATTAACCAAAACCTCCCAATCAGAACCAAATGGGTGGGAGATTCTGAGATCGAGAATTATGATCTGAGACGCAAGCCCAAAGTGAGCGGAGATATCCGCCTGGTTCTGCTGGATACCTATGATGTGGTTGCATGTGGCGGCATACACACCGGCAGTACCGGAGAGGTGAGACTGGTCAAGCATGTGAACACTGAAAAAATTCGCGGAAGAGTCCGGCTGTACTGGAAAATCGGCGACCGGGCAATCCGCGATTATGATCAGAAGAATACAATCGTTCAGACTCTGGTGGATTGGTACTCGGCCCAGCCGCCAGAGCTGCTGCCCCGGATAGAAAGCGGTCTGGATGAGCTGAACGAGCAGCGCAAACGGGCCAACTATATGGAAAGCCGCATCGCCCGCCTTACCGCCCAGCAACTCTTCAGCGAGGCGCAGCCTGCCGGCGATGAAACTACGGTAATCACCGCCGAGTTCGAAGACGAGGGAAAAGACTTTCTTAAGAAGGTCGTCCAGGAGTTTCCCGCTGATGCTCCCTGGGCAGCCTGTCTTATCAATCATCAGGGCGATTCTTTTCAGTGGATGGCTGCCGTATCCGAGCAGCTGCAGTTCGATCTGAACCCCCACCGTAAAGAGCTCCTGGCCTCAATCGACGGCAAGGGCGGCGGCCGGGCACCCGTGTGGCAGGGCATCGGGAATGATAAAGAGGGGTTGCCCCGGTTTTTTCAGCGGTTTTCAGCGCTGGTGGTAGGATGATCCGGTTGGTTCCTGCCCGGCGAATTTGAGATAGGCATCCTTGTCGATCGGATAGTCCCAGCAGCCCTGCCGGTGCAGTGAGTAACCGCCGAAGCCGGTCTTGAAACGGTACAGGCCGTACATCGGGTGAGCTTTCTGTTCGACCGGAGGAATTCCAAATAGATCGTAATACACACAGTTGTGTTTCTGGGCCAGCTGGATAGCCTCCCACTGTAAGCGGTAGGTCGGCATGAGATTGCGCCGTTCTGTATACGAAGCGCCGTACAGATACATAGCGGTGCTGCCGTGCAGGGCCAAAATCATCCCGGCCAGGGGCTGGTGGTCCTTCTCAGCGATGAGCAGGTGGATGTCGGTGTTGGGAAGATATTCATTCTGCTCCACCTCCAGAAGTTTTTTGAAGTTGCGGTAGTCATGCAGAGAAATCCCGTTTCGTTCTGCAGTGGCTGCGTACATCCGGTACCACTCATCTATCCGGCTGAACTCCGCATCGCTTACCTTGACGCCTTTCCGGCGTGCAAGCCGGATATTGTAGCGGGTTTTAGAGCGCATATCTTTCAGCAGCTGATCCTTGTCCTTCGAGATATCGAGTATACGCGTATCCGGTGGCTGAATGTCGGTGGGCGCTTTGCGCAAATTCTTCTGACTGGTACCGAAGTTCATCCGCAGCTCCCGCATCCTGTCGGGGGGCGGCGGCTCGTCATGGTACGGCGACTCCCAGGGCAGGTCGTAGCGGATAAACATACAGCCGGTAGGCAGAAATGGCAGCAGCTTCTGCGAAACCTGTTCAAGGAACTGTCCGCGGATTTCTTCCGGAACGGAGAAGGTGGGAGCCCAGGGGATATAGGCGAAGCAATAGGAGGAGGCCCGATCGGGACGCTGTATAAACAGCAGGAGGGTATCATGCTGCTGCTGCCATTCAATTTTGAAGGCGAAAGGCTGCCATCCCATTTCGTTTTTGACTATGGCCCAAAAACGGGACTGCATCAGGTTCCCGCGGTTCTGCACCCGGTTCACCGGGATCTGCGTCAGCTTTATCATAGCTGCAGGCCGCCCCGTTCGAGGAGTACCCATTCGAGAAACTGATAGTTGACCTCCCAGGCCTGGGGTCCATAGCCTCCGGCCATGAGGTATGCCACCGGTACCCCTCTGCCGGATAGGAAATCGTAGATCGCCGTATCCCTCGCCTTCAGCTGCTCCAGACTGAGTTTCAGCTCCGCCGCTGAATCGAGGCCATCGTGTTCGTATGGGTCGGCGCTGAACACCACCACCGCAATATCGGGCTGCGGCAGAGTCTGCTCCAGCTGCAGGAGCCCGGCCTCGAGCCGCTCGACGTACTCCGGCTCTTCCCCGCTGCGGATTGGAATATCCACAGTGCTGGGAATAAAGGAGGGATGCAGGTTTCCGTGTGTATCGAAGCGCGGCAGGTCGAGGGGCCATCCGTCGCCCATATGAATGCTCAGAGTAGCGATCGAGTCATCATCTGCAGTGAGCGCGGCCGTGCCGTCGCCTTTGTGGGCATCTCCGTCGATTACCCAGGCGGTGTGAATCAGTCCCTCAGCTTGGAGCCGGCGGAGTCCGATGACGATATCGTTGATGATGCAGAAACCGTGTCCGAAACCGGCATGGGCGTGATGAAAACCGCCTCCGAAGTAGAAGCAGAACTCCTCATGAAGGGAACTGCGCATACACTGCAAGCTGCCGGCGGTTCGGGTGCGCATTATAGGGAAAATATCGGTAAGCGGGCTCTGCGCGAGTTCAGGCTTGTAGCGGTTGTACCGGCCGTGTTCATCAATTAATTCATACGCGTCGAAGAGCAGCGCCTCCAGCCTGTCAGAATAGAGGTCCTGTACGTACGGCGGGTTGTGAGCGCGGGCGATATCCTCGCGGGTAATCTCTTCGCTCTGCTCGGTCGAAAGCAGAGTGTCCATGTGCGGGCCGATGACTCTATGCTTCTGAAGGGCTTCGATGGTTGCGGTAGCCCGGGTGTCGAGAACCGGAATCTGCATACCGAAATGCTGAAGCCCGGGAAGATTCGGATAAAATAGTAGTTGCATGCGAACCATTGTAAAAGCTTTTATCGGTTCTCTCAAGCGGGCAACACTACCGGCAACCATCCCAGGGGGATGAGGGGCACCCTGAGAGCTTGCCTCGATGCAAAATATATAATAAATTGTATATAATAATATTCTCTTTTAGGAGGAGAAATGGCTTTTCTCTATGCAATCGGCGGCTTCATTGTTCTGTTTTTCGGGTTTCAATATCTGATGGTGCTGAAAATGAGGCTCAAAAAAGGTAAAGATGCTCCTGAGTTGGCGGGTAAATATGCCAAGGCGGTGAAGTCCGGCCAAAAGAGTATGTTTTACTTCTACAGTCAGAGTTGTGGAGCCTGCAGGTCAATGACTCCGGTTATTGAGCAGTACGCCCGAAAGAATCCGAATTACTTCAAGGTGGATGTACAAACCGACATGGAAACCGCCCGAAAATTCGGAGTGATGGGAACCCCATCTACGGTGATTATCGAAGGCGGCAAGATAGTAGAGTTCCTGGTTGGCCCGGTTTCTGAAGAAAAATTGAGTACTTTGCTGTAAATGTCTCAGTTTTTTGACATAGCCCCTGCTATAGTCTATGTTTGTATAAATGAAAGCAGCAAGACGGGGCGCCACTGATACACATATATTTTCTCTCATCACCCTAGTACGCAAACTGCCCCAGGTTCACCGGCACTACAAAACCAGGCTCAACCTTTTTCAGTCCAACGTAAATTACTCTCGCCTGCAAATGGCGGCGATACTTGCCGCCATGATCGGATTGATAACCCTGGTATTTCTGCAGCCGCAGGTTCTGATGCTGAGAAATGTATATGCAGTACTCACCGCCGTTTCACTCCTCTGGGGTCTTCTCGGCTTTATCTGCACCCGTCTTTCACGGGAACACCGGCGGATCTTTGATGCCCTGCTATTTCATGCCGTCACAGTATTTTATGTAGTCTGGGCAGCACTGCATCTGCATTTCAGCGGGGGCGGACTGCTTGGTTTTGCTACCTATTCTGCGGTCATGATTGCAGTTCCGGCTATTTTCTCTCTCTCCCCTTTTTATGCCCTTTTTCTCTGTGTGTTGAGTGTACTGATCGTTTTTTCTCCGGTACATGTGGTTTCCCATCCACCGCTTGTTTTTTCGCAACAGGAAAATGTCCTGATTTTTAACACCCTCCTGTTTGCTTGGTTCGTTGCCTTTCTACATTATCTAACCACGGTTGAAGTATTTCTACTGCGGGATACTCTATTCGAAAAGGAGCGTAAGGCCGAACTCGCACTGACAGGGGGGAACTTGGGATACTGGACCTGGGATATAGAGAACCAGCGAATCGAAGTGGATGAGAGATGGTACTCTATGCTCGGGTATTCAAAGCAAAATCCTTCTTTCTCGTTTGCAGAATTCTTTGCAATGGTACACCCCTCCGACCGAAAGCAACTGGCCGAAGCAATACAATCCCATGTTCATGGAGGCTCCGATAAATATAAGCACTACTTCCGTATGCTTACCGCTGAGGGAACTTGGAAGTGGGTGTACGCGGAAGGACAGATTACCTTACGCTCTGTCGATGATGAACCCCTTTTCATGCACGGAATTCACCAGGACATCCAGACCAGCCGTACTCAGGAGCAGCGCCTGCGTGAAAGTGAAGCCCGCTTCAAGGCCTATACTGAAAATGCCCCGGTAGGGATATTCATCGTAAAGGACTACCGGTTTACCTATGTAAATCCGGGGGCTGTGAGAATCACCGGATACTCCGAGCATGAGCTGCAGGCTATGCGGATAACCGAGCTGGTCCATCCGGATGAGTACCGGCAGGTTATGCACGGGGTGTATAATATACTGCGCAGGGGCATTATGGAAAGTGAGTACGTGTTAAGAGTGGTGACCAAAGAAAAGGAGGTTCGCTGGATAGAGATAAGAGTCAGCCGTCTCGACTTGCATGATTCGAGTTACCTGCTTTCGGTGGTGGACATCACCGCCCGGAAAAATGCCGAGATCCGCCTTAAAGAGTATGCGACCTTCGACGAACTGACCGGGGTCTACAATCGGAGAGTCGGGTTGACCATGCTGCAGCACGAACTGCACACCGCCCGTCGAGAACAGCAGCCGCTGAGCGTCTGTTTTGTGGACGTAAACGGTTTGAAAAAGGTGAACGACACCTTCGGTCACGATGAAGGCGATCAACTGATTCAGAAGGTGGCGGAGACAATGCGGCAGCAGCTGCGCCGGGGCGATCTGTTGTGCCGGCTGGGGGGCGACGAATTCTTGATGGTGTATCGTAACTGCAGCTGTGAGAACGGCTTCAAGATTTGGGAGAGAATCGAAGAGGAGCTGAGGCGGATTAATGAGTTCTCGGAAAAGCCGTATGAAATCAGTGTAAGCCGAGGTATTTTGGAATATGACGAGTCAGTACACGCGGATGTGCACGAGTTCCTGAACCAGGCCGATAAAACCATGTACATCCACAAGGATCAGTATCGAGCCCGTATGCGGGAAAGACTCAGCGGGACTGATCCCGATCCCCGCCTCGTTTCAGACGGGCAATGATTTCAGGGAATTCGTATACCAGCATGCCGTCAGCGTCCACTTCCATGCGCACCCGTTGATTATCAACCATTGATTCAATTAAATCTTCCGCGGCTTTGGCATCCATGCCGGTTTCCACCACTATATCCGAGACGGTGATTCTTCCCTGGAGACGATATGCGAGTTTGTAAATAGATACCTGTTGCGACTCTTTGGATGTACTCTCATGAGAAGGGCCAGATTCGAACTGGCTGTAATAGTCGTCAAGAGACCATCGGCTCTGGTGCCGCTGTGAAGGACCGATAAAATGGCGTACTATCATAAAGATAATAAAGGCCGGAAAGACAAAAAAGAACGGTCCCCAAAAGAAAAACATCACTGTTCCTTCCTCCTTTATATGCTACAATATACTACCAAAAAAACTGAGTGACTACATAGAGAGGATACCACAATGGAGATTGTCGATAAACTGTCTTCGGCGATACGCTTTAAGACGGTCTCCTATACTGAGCAATCACGTATAGAATACGACCAATACGAAAAGTTTTTAGAGTTCCTGCCGACTGCCTTTCCGACTCTTTTTAGATCTGCAGAGAAAGAGCTTATTTCGGACTACAGTCTGGTGTTGAAACTGCCCGGCCGTGAGCCTTCCGCTCAGCCGGTACTGCTGCTGGCGCACTACGATGTGGTTCCGGCTGACGAGTCGGCCTGGAAGTTTCCGCCCTTCGAGGGCCGTGTGGCCGAAAACGCCCTGTGGGGTAGGGGAGCGCTCGACAACAAAGGGACTCTTATCACTATTCTACAGGCTGCGGAAGAGGCACTGGAAAGGGGCTGGCAGCCCGAGCGGACGGTATATTTTGCCTCCGGTCACGATGAAGAGATCGGCGGGGCCAATGGTGCCAAGCAGATTGTAGAGTATTTCCGCCGGCAGGGGGTGTACTTTCATGCGGTCTACGACGAAGGCATGACCATCGTGACTCCGGAAGTGTTCAGCATGGTTGATAAGAACGTTGCGTTCATCGGCACGAGTGAAAAAGGGCACGTGGATATAGAGATCAGCGCATTAGGTAAAAGCGGGCACGCCTCAATGCCGCCCAACTCCACCGCCGCCGGTACAGTTGCACGGGCCGTATCGCTGCTGGAGAAAAACCCCTTTCCCGCCCGTATTATAGGACCGGTGGCGGAGCTCTTCGCGTATATTGCACCGCATACCCGGGGAATCACTAAGCTGGTTCTGCAGAACTCGCGCTTCTGCGCACCGATGCTCAAACCGCTGCTGCAGCGTTCACACACCTCAAATGCGCTGATCAGGACCACCCAGGCGGCTACCATGCTGAAGGGGAGTGCGAAAGAGAACGTCCTGCCCGCGCGGGCTTCGGCAGTGGTGAACTGCAGAATTCTGCCGGGAGAAACAATCGACGATGTAGTTCGTCACATGCAGCGGGCAGTCGACGGGCTGGCAGTGACCATAGAACCGATTGCCCACCTCGAGGGGAACAATCCTCTGCCGGTCTCGAGCACTCGGCAGCCGGGCTACCGCTGGCTGGCCGAAGCGGTGAAAGCGGTATATCCGGACATCATTGTCTCCCCTTCGATAGTTCTGGTGACCACCGATTCGCGGCATTTCAAGGACTGCAGCGATAACATATACAGATTTATCCCCTTCGTGCTCGATAAGGCCCTCCTCGGATCGATTCACTCTGCCGACGAGAGACTGCCGATAGAGGATTTACATGCAGCGGTCAGGGTGTACAGCCGCTTACTCGAACAATTTTAAGGAACAGTACTATGACAACAACCCAGCAAACTGAGCAGAGTAGTCTGCAGATCGGTAAAAAAGCCTTCTTTTCCGCAATTGTTATTTTGTTGTGCCTGATGATATTCGCCGGCATTCTGACACGGGTGGTGCCTTCAGGCGAGTATCAGCGGGCCCAGGTTGACGGACGGGAGATGGTAGTGCCCGGCTCGTATACTGCGGTGGAAGTTTCTCCGCCGCCGGTATGGCGCTGGTTCACAGCTCCCTTTGAAGTGCTGTGGGGGGCGGACAGTCTTACCATCAACACCATCATCCTACTGCTGGTCCTGATTAGCGGTGCGTTCCACATCCTAGAAACCGGCGGTATTATGCAGTCGATCCTGGGGATGCTGGTGGAACGCTTCAAACACAAAAAGTATCTGCTGATGGCCATTATCATCTTTTTCTTTATGTTCTCTGCGGCGGTACTCGGTATATACGAGGGGATGGTGCCGATGGTGGTCATCGTGGTGCCGTTGGCCTATGCGCTCGGCTGGGACTCTCTCACCGGCCTTGGTATGAGCCTGCTGGCCATGGCCTTCGGATTCTCGGCTGCCGTGACCAATCCCTTCACGATCGGAGTGGCCCAGGGAATAGCCGGACTGCCGCTATTCTCCGGAGCCTGGCTGCGAATCCTCTTTTTTATCACCGTATACATCATTGTCTTTCTGTTCGTCCGTCGGCATGCAATGAAAGTGGAACAGCATCCCCAGGCCTCGCTGGTGTACGAGGATGACCTGGAGGTACGGGAGAACTATGCAATCGCCGCCCATGTCGGCGAGGGCGCCTTGAAAGGCAAGCAGCTGCAGAAGTCACTGTGGTGGGTTATGAGCTGGATTGGGTTTGCAATCGGTTTTGTACTGGTCTCTTCGCAGATTGAATCAATATCCTTTCTGGCCTTTCCCGTGATGGGGCTGCTGTTTTTTATAGCCGGTATTGGCGGCGGATTCTTTGCCGGTCTCTCAGGCCGTGAAATCGTAACCGTGTTCTTCAAGGGAACCCTTTCAATTCTGCCGGCTATACTCCTGATTATGATGGCTATGAGCGTGAAACACATCATTTCACTGGGCGGGATTATGGACACTATTTTGTTCCATGCCTCCGAACAGATTCGGGGGACCGGGCCATATGTAGCCGCACTGTTGATTTATTTACTGACCATGATTCTGAATTTCTTCGTGGCTTCCGCCTCGGCAAAGGCCTTTCTGATGATGCCGATTTTGGCTCCCCTGGCGGATCTGGTCGGACTCACCCGTCAGACGGTGGTATTGGCCTTCGATTTCGGCGACGGATTCAGCAATATGATCTATCCCTCGAACGCACTACTCTTGATTGCCCTTGGATTTACGGTTGTCAGTTATCCGAAATGGCTAAGATGGACGCTGCCTATTCAGGGCATAGTTCTGGGCGTGACAGTGTTATTTTTAATGATTGCGGTGAGTATCGGATTCGGACCCTTCTAGTCGCCGTAAAAATCCTCAACGATGCGGCGGTGCTCGAAGGCAAAGGGAAGCGAGTGCATCTCTTCGCGGCTGAACCACCGCAGCTCTTTCACTTCGGCCTCCTGCCGTTTCAAGGTACCGGTTGTGTAGGCTACGAAGATCAGGGCTACCGCGTGCCAGTCGAGCTCGTCGTAATACTCAGTGTAATAGTTGAAAAAGCTGTAGTTGATTACCTGTAAGCCGGTCTCTTCGTGTACCTCGCGTATCAGCGCTTTTTCTACCGGTTCCCCGTAATCGATGTGCCCTCCGGGTATGCACCAATGTCCCTCGAAGGGATCATGATTTCTCTGCTCCAGCAGAATTCTTCCATCGCTTTCAATCAAAGCGCCTACTGTGGCCTTTACACAATAGTGCCGGCTTTCGCTCATGCAACCGCACCTCTCTTTTTAGAAAAATTAAGATATTCTTTTTTATCTACAATCTCTTTCAAATGCTGCACCGTCTGCCACACTTCAAGATAGCCCGTATACAGGGGCACCGGAGCCAGTCTGATTACATTGGGAAATCTGAAGTCGGGTACGACGCCCCGCTTCTTCAATGCTTCATTGATCCGCAGAGCCTCATCGTGCTCCACCGCAACATGTCCGCCACGGCGGTCGGGATCCCGGGGGGTGCCGATAGAATAGCCGCTTTTCTCCTGTGGTACAAGTGTATCCATGAGATAGATCATATATTCGGTGAGGTGAAGAGATTTTCGACGCAATGCATCAATACCCGCCGCGTGGTAAAGCTTCAAGGATCCCTCCAGAGGGGCAGTGCTCAACAAATGGGGCGTACCGATGTGAAACGCACCGGCGTCCGGAGCCGGTTCGAACTCGAGTTTCATATCGAATTGCCGCTCTTTGTTATATCCCCACCAGCCGGCCATGGCCGGGCGGGCCGGCAAGTGCCGGCGGTTCACATACAAACCGGCGGTACCGCCGGGACCGTTGTTCATGTACTTATAGTTGCACCAGAAGGCAAAATCAACCGAATCCTTGTCGAATGTATGCGGAACCGCTCCTATAGAGTGACTGCAGTCGAAGCCGACAATTATTCCGCGCTCATGAGCTTCGTGGGTGAGCAGATTCAGATTCAGCAGCTGTCCGCTGCGGTAGAGTACCGCCGGGAACAGCGCCAAGGCCACCCCGCTGTCCATCTCCGCAATAATATCCTGTTCATCCAAGAACCGGCCGTCCCGGCTTTTTACCAGTCTCAGGTCGGTCTCAGGGTTTCGCCCGAGAGAGGCGAGAATCGATTTTACCGCATAGATATCGGATGGAAAGTTGAGCTCATCCATCAAAATCACGCTTCGCTGCCCGGTCGGGCGGTAAAACGTTCGCACCAGGGCGTGCAAATTCACGGTAGTAGAGGCGGTAATAGCCATTTCATCGGCCCGGGCCCCGGCCAGGGGTGCCTCCATCTCCGCGATTCTCTCACAATAGGAGTACCAGGGTATTTCGGGCTGAAGCCAGCCGTTGATTCCGAGCTGCTTCCACTCTTCCATGATGCGGTTCACGCTCTCCTCTGCTTCGCGGGAGAGGAGGCCCAGAGAGTTCCCGTCCATATAAATCGTGTTTTTGAGTTTGTAGAAGTGGTCGCTATATT
>JAASTM010000030.1 GCA_021767325.1 Spirochaetales bacterium | reverse complement strand
GTTAGCCACGTCGGCGGACATCGTCATAGCCCAGGCTTTATACAGAAAATTGCCTCCGGAAATATGGGGTACAATCAGTATATCGGCCTTACCGGCAACCGGGTTGTCGGTGATGCCCTTGTGTTTGGCCGACTCTTCGTAGAGGGCCAGGTCGTAGGAGAGCGGCCCGTACACCTCGGCATCCTTCCACTCCATCTCCGAGAGCTCTTTCGCAAAAATGCTGGAGGGGATTTTCTCGGAGGGGACTTCGTTGGCATCCAGGATGGCCACTTTGGGGGTACTCACCCCCATACTCTTGGCAACATCGACAGCGTTGAGGATGATGTCCTTACTGGTCTCGATATCGTTTTTGATGGTAAGGGCAGGATTGATGCCGGGGTCGGTCAGAAAGACCAGCCGGTTGAGTTTCGGCAGCTCGAAGATACTGACCAGAGACAGACGGCGGCCCGAGCCGATGCCCTTCTCTTTGTTGAGCACAGCCTTCATGAAGATGGCGGTGTTGATGTTTCCCTTCATCATCATGTGGCCTTCACCCTGACGAATCAACTCGACCGCCTGCTGGGCGCAGCGCATGTCGTAGTCATCGCCCTTTTCGACCTCATATATCTTGTAGCGGTCCTGGTGGTGGGTGTATTCCTGCGGGAAATCGGCACTATTGCCGACCAGCAGCGCTTCACTGATGACCTGCTCCTCAATAGCTCTATTCACCGCTTCGATAGCGGTTTCATTCGGAATTACTATAACAACCTTCATGCCCCCGAGGTGGCGGGCGGCGGTAATCAGGTCGTTCATCTTCTGGCTGCGGGTTACATGGGACATCGAAACGGAGTGGTATATAGACGCCAGTAGTTTGGCTTTTTCACCGATTGCGGAAAGAGCGTGTGGGAGGGAGGAATCGAAGTAGATAGAATCGCCCTGCTCGAGGCGGTGTTCTTTTCCGTCGACAATTATTTTGTACGCCCCTTCCATTACATAGTGAAACTCTTCTCCCTCGTGGGTTGAGTATTCGAGCTTGTCATCATCCACCGGATATACATCCACCAGAAACGGCTCGATGTGGCGCCCGCTGTAGTAGGGAGCCAGGTTCTCATAGTCGAAACCGCGTTTGCGCTCCACTTTCATCCGTGAATTCTTGTCGGTGACCATCACCGATTTCTCTTGAAACTCTTTTCCGTAAATAAGCGCCGAAATATCCGTTCCCAAGACTGACGCTATTTTCAATAGCACCGATACCGGAGCCTCGTATTCATGTTCCTCGATTTGTTCTATGAACTGCGGTTCCTGGCCGACCTCTTCAGCCAATACCTCGCGGCTGATTGATTTGGCTTCCCGCAGTGCTTTGATATTCTCACCAGTGTGCATTCGTTCCTCCCTATTAGAATAATAGTATGTACTTATTATACTTGCAAAGGGAATATTTGTTAAGTAAATTAAAAAATATTTGATATCATGAATCACGGTTATTGGGCCCGGTACTTTAAACAAATCCTATTTTCTATTAGTCTAGCGCTACTATGTATAGTAACGATGAGGTGGGAGTATGTTTGTAAGTATTGAGCCAATTCTGAATTCTACGGTGCAGAAGAATCCGCATGAGACGGAATTCCATCAGGCAGTGACCGAGGTGTTCCGCTCGATTGAGAAGGTAATGGATTCTTTCCCTGATTTCATCTACCACAAAATCCTCGAGCGAATGACAGAACCTGAGCGAGTAGTGATGTTCCGGGTTCCCTGGGTCGATGACAACGATCAACTGCAGGTGAACCGCGGTTTTAGAGTGGAGATGAGCAGTGCGATTGGGCCATACAAAGGGGGGCTGCGCTTCCATCCCTCGGTGAATTTGAGCATCATGAAGTTTCTCGCATTCGAGCAGGTGTTCAAAAACAGTCTGACCAGCCTCAGTTTGGGCGGAGGCAAGGGCGGTTCCGATTTTGACCCGAAGGGCAAGAGCGACCTGGAGGTGATGCGTTTCTGTCAGAGTTTCATGAGTGAGCTATACAGGCATATCGGCGAAACCACCGACGTACCGGCCGGGGATATCGGTGTCGGCGGACGGGAGATCGGTTACATGTTCGGCCAGTACAAGCGATTGAAGAATCAGTTTACCGGCGCGCTGACCGGCAAGGGGACCGGATGGGGCGGCTCTTTTCTGCGTCCGGAGGCTACCGGATACGGGTTGGTTTATTTTGCCGCCAGGATGCTGGAGACCCGGGAAGACAGTTTCGAAGGTAAAACATGTCTCGTTTCCGGCTCCGGCAACGTAGCCCAGTTTACTGTAGAGAAGCTGCTGGATTTGGGGGCCAAGGTGGTTACCCTGTCGGATTCTTCCGGTTACGTGTTCGATGGAGATGGGATAGACCGTGAAAAGCTTGAATTCGTAAAAGAGCTGAAAAACTTTCGCCGTGGACGCATAGGCGAGTATAAGGAGAAGTATCCCCACGCCGAATACCACCACAATCCGGATGTAAGTGACTTTAATCCCTTGTGGAACCATGCTGCCGACTGCGCCTTTCCCTGCGCAACCCAAAATGAAATCAATCAGACCGATGCCCGTAATCTGGTGAACAACGGCGTTCAGTTGGTGGCCGAGGGGGCTAATATGCCGACTTGTATTGAAGGGGTAGATCTGTTCCTGGAAAAAGGACTGCTGTACGCCCCGGCCAAAGCTGCCAATGCCGGAGGAGTTGCGGTATCGGGACTGGAAATGGCCCAGAACGGGGCCCGGATTCCATGGTCCCGGGAGAAGGTCGATGATGAACTGCTCAAGATTATGACCCGCATACACGATATGAGTGTTGAGTATGCCGCCCGCTACAGCGAAGCCGGCAACTATGTAGACGGGGCGAATATCGCCGGCTTTATCAAAGTTGCCCAGGCGATGATCGATCAGGGCTATGTGTGAGGAAACTTGATGGTAAAGCGGGTATTGGGATTCTTGTCCAGCGTAAGACTGCCGCGCAGCTGCTGGACAAGGTTCTGAATCAGGATGAGCCCCAGGCTCGAAACGGATTTGATATTCACGTTTTCTGGAAATGGATATCCACTGTTCTCTACCTCGAGTATATAACTGGAACTGCTCTCTGAAAGTGATACTCTAAATGTGTTTTGTTCGAGTTCCGGATCGAAGCCGTGTTTTACCGCATTCGTGGCCAGTTCGGAGAGAATCAAACCCAGCGGAACCGCTCGGTCAGGATCTATATACACCTCATCCATATCGACATCGAGTTTGATGGGGGTATGCGAGAGGGAGTAGAAGATCTCGGCCACGAGTTCGCTGACGTAGCGGGGGAAATGTATTCTGCTGATGCTTTCGTCGCGGTAGAGTTTTTCATGTACCGTACTGATCGCCCTGATCTGGTTTTTCAGATCGTGTACGACCGCCGTGTTTTCGATCTTGTCCGATTGTAGGTTAATAAACGAGTTGATCATGGCCAGATTGTTTTTCACCCGGTGATGAATTTCCTTCATAAGGAAATCCTTCTCTTCTAACGCCGTTTCGAGTTGTTTGAGGTTCTGGTTGTTGCGGTAGTAGAGATACACTATTAAACCAATTAGCAGCAGCAGGGCGAAACCCGTGGCGTTGTTGCTCATCCGGATAGTGAAGAGTTGGCGCTCTATGTGGGTTTCCACAAACCCCCGTAAAAAGGTCAGACTGTTCCGGATATTCTTATGATCGGCCCTCTCCGGGTTGGCTGCTAAATTTTCTATTTGAACTTCCAGAGTATTGAGAGTTTCATCCAGTTGCGGTTCGATCTGCCGCAGCTTGTCAAAAAAGGGGGTTTGAATGGTGGTGAAAAAGAGTTTTTGAAAAGTGCCGTTGTGTTTTCGTCGATTGCTTTCGGTTTCGGTAGATGATTGACTGCGGTAGTACGCGGTGTTGAGTTGATATACCCTCCATTGATTGGAGAGTACGGCTTCGGTCAGGTTGTGGGTAAAGTGCAGAAAGCTTACCAGGATAAGCAGCGCACACAGCAGTATCGCCAACGGAAAAACTTTTTTTATTTTATCTATCCCACGCATTGTATCTTTAGTCTACTATCTTTTGGAGCTATTGCAAAGAATTTGTTTACTATAGCCGGTCTGATTAGTATAATCCTGGTATAGCCCCTGTCGGGGGCGGATTGGTACAATTTAATATGATACCTGCATGGCCTCTAGGGAAACCGGCTTATACCGGTCTGCAACAGTTCAAGATCCTTTTTTATGCAATTCTGCTCGGCATTGCCAATGGCATGATGGGGATTATCAATGCACATGTCCTAGAATTTCCACTGTTCATGGATACTATCGGAACACTGCTCTCGACCGCACTGTGGGGATTCTGGCCGGGAGCCGTCACTGCGGTGTCGACTCATTTACTTCAGGAATCTCTACGCGTGTTCACCGGCGCCAATTTCAATCTGCCATGGACGATCTGCAGCCTCTCCTCGGTGATTACCCTGTCCCTGCTGATCCGCTTCGATCTGTTCAAGACCTTTATTCATGCGGTGTTGGCAACAATACTGATAACCTTTGCCAATTCCATAGCCGGTGCCATTGTGGCTACTCTGTTTTTTTCCGGCATTACCGTGCATCCCGTAGATTATATAATGACTGCGTTTATCTCGGTTGGGCAGAGTTTTCTTAGCGCCGCATTCTGGGCCCGGCTGCCGGTGAATCTCATCGATAAGGGAATTGCGGTGTTCATAGTCTTCGGCGTTACCTATCTGATAAAAATGAGATCCGAGAGAGAAGCGGATATACATCAGGATAGCTGAAATTAAGAAATAAAAGTTGTGCTTGTATCGCAGCAGTGCTACTATCTTCTTTGGATCGTTTTTAAAAAAGGGAGGTTGTAAGCAGTGAAACGAGAGCAGATGTTCAAATGGTCAGCTGTGATCATTGCATTGGTGCTGCTAAGTGGCTGTATGTCGGTAATCGACTCAATTAACATGGTGGACAGCGGTATTGCTCGTACCAAAGCCTCGGCGAATCAGGCGGTTGCTGATGCAATCGGCATCGGTGAGCTTGAGGACAGTATGGTAGCATTCCTGGTATATTCGCAGGCCTTTTTTGCCGGAGGATATGTGCAGGGGTACGGGGACTTCACCGAAGGCGAAGGAGTAGTCTGGAAGATTATTGCCGAGGACGGAGAAACACCCGAAGAGAGCGAGAGCATTGAGATCGAGCGCGCCCTTTTGAAGCGGACCGCCGAGGGGAACTCTTGGTGGCTTCTGCGCTACACCGACGAAGAGGGAGAAGAGCTGGTGTCTGAGAGTCTGCTGAATGATGACTACGAGATGCTGGTGTTCAGGTACCGTGACCCGGAGACACAGAAGATTCGGGAATGGAAACCCGAGAGTGAAGAGGAAACAGCTGAGACCGAAGGCGAAGAGGAAGAGTCCGGGGAAGAGGCTGAAGTCGAGGATCTTGAGGCGGCCTACTTTTACGGCGACTACCGCGATCATGTGGTCGGGACCGAAAAAGTAAGAGTTCCGGCCGGTACATATACCACCGACCATGTGAGAATCGTCGATTCATATACCGTTGAAGATGAAGAGGGAAACAGTGAATCGTATGAGATTCGTTATGAGTGGTGGATTGACGAGGATGTGCCGGGTGATCTGGTAAAATACGAGTGGACGAATGAAACCGAAAATTCGGTGCTGAAAGGCGAACTGATAAAGCACAAGCGAGGATACAGCACCCAGCTCGAATCGTTTTAATTCGCAGATTCTTATGTTATAGTTGTATAAGGCCTTGGTAGCATGCAGTGTATGGTACCAAGGCCGATTTTTTAAGGAGCTGAGCCTTTGAGTCTGGCCCATCAATTTGCCTATATCGCCCAGCACGGATACTATCACAACAGCGGTACGCGCAGGAGGAAGGCTTTTAGCCCGAAACCGGGTTCCCACGACGACGGGCCCTCTGGCGGACCCTTATTGGGCGGCATCGGGACGCCGGCCTTTGGGCGCAACTTATCGGGTGTATTCGACCGGTGGCATCTGCAGCCGGGGTATCATGCCGTACGGGAGATCCGCTCTGCTCAACTCCTGGTCTGGTGGAAAGCGGCTCCGGATGAAGAATGTGAGTCGGCAGGGTCGGCTGGTTTCGAACCTGCCGGCTGCCGGGCCTTGTCGCTGGAATCTGTCGACATCACTATGGAAACCGCCGTTCTATTCCCCTTCAGCATCGAGCGTTTTACTGAAGATAAGATGCCGATCGAGGTCTATTTGCGCTTCTTCTCTCCGGTTGTCCCCGGCGTTCTGTCTGCGGCGGCAATGCCGGCGGTGTACATCGATATCGAGCTGTATAACCGCTCACCGGCACAGCTGGAGGCTGCGGCCGCCCTGTTCTGGCCCAATCAGCTCGGCTGGCGGCAGCCGATAGATTCGAGCGAAAGTGAAACCGTTTGCTCCTGGCCGGCCCGCGGCAACTACGGGAATATCAATCTGCCGGTGCAAACAGCTCTGGCGCCGAAGCTGAATTCGGCGGCGGTAGTTCAAACGCGGAATCCGGCTCTGCCGGTGCAGCGCGACCTGGAGGGTGAGGTGCTCATGGCAGTGTATGGTGAGCACGGCCGGGTCGAGGTGAGCCGGGAGTTAAGCTTCAAGACCGAGGCTAACGGTACCGGCCTGCCGGCAGAGGATCAGCAGTACACCTTCCCCTGGGTACGGCGCCATTTTTCTCTACACGGACGGCTCCCGCAGAGCGAGGAGAGCTGGCAGGCCCGCTGTCATGAGGGCATCGGCTCTGCAGTCGCCGCCAGAGTTCCGCTTGCGCCGGGAAGTAGCTCCGGGGAAAGGGTGGACGGGCACAGCACTGCCCGGCTGCATTTTCTGCTGGTACATGATCTGCCGCTGGTAGAGTTCGGGGGAGGGCGAGTGTGGCAGCGGGCCTACTGCCGGCACTACGGCAGCAGCGGCCGGAATGCGCTGAAGATTGCCACCGATGCGGTCTCCGGTAAGCAGGAGTGGGAAGAGAGGATTCGAGAGTGGCAGCGGCGCATCGCAAAGGGGAGCCTCATCAACGATCTCTACTTCCTGGTCGGCGGAGGAACCGCCTGGGTGAGTGGAACCGGCACACATCCTTCAGCTTCCGCTGAGACGGGGCGGTCTGATCCGGGGTGTCAGCCCCATTTCGCGCTACTGGAGGGATTCGACACCGGTTACTTTTATTACAACACCTTTGATTTGTGGGTATATGCGTTCCCGGCGCTGTTGTCCGGCTGGCAGCCCCTGGCGGCCGGGGTGTTCGAGGAGTATCTGTGCTCGGTGGCTCTGGAGGACCAGACGGAGCGGATAATTTATCGTCCGGCCGAACGGCGGCAGGTGCTCGTTCCGGGGAAAATCCCGCACGACCTCGGCAGCGCTATGGAGGACCCCTGGTACGAGGTGAATGCCTATTCCTGGCGGGATGATCCCAACGTGTGGCGCGACCATAATCCGGGCTTCATTCTCAGTTTCTATCTGTTTCGACGGTTTGCCGGTGACCGCATAACTGCGGCCGAGTATCGCAGGCTCGTGCAGGCTGCCGAGTACATGCTCAGTCAGGACCGCGATGAGGACGGCCTCCCCGAGCACAGCGAGTTCGGAGATTCTACCTGGGATGCCCTCTCTCTCAGCGGGATAGGGGCTTATAGCGGGGCTCTGGCGATTGGAGCCCTGGGGGTGATAGCCCGGCTCGGCGCGGAGCATGATACCGCCTTGGCCGAGAGATATCGGCTGCTCGCGGCAGCTGCAGTGCAGAGTTATCAAAAGGCGCTCTGGAACGGTCAGTACTTCAACAGCTCGAGTGAAGGAAAATACCGCCGCGCTGTTCAGGCGGATGCGCTGTTCGGGGTGTATCTGGCCGACCTGGCGGGACTGCGGTGGGTGCCGGACCAAAAAGACGGAACGGCATCCGGTAATCGTGGGGCTTTGCTGCCGATAGAGCAGATCCGCAGCCACCTGCTGGCGGTGTACGAGTACAATTTTCGCGGGTATAAAAACGGACGGGTCGGGCCGCTGCTGGTTTCCAACCCGGAGAACCAGGGCTACCGGCGGGACGGCGGCGAAGACCTGCAGCTCGGCGAGGTGATTGTCGGCTCGGCCTGGGCGTATGCGGCTATGCTGGACTACTATGGCCTTGAGCGTGAAGCAGAGGCGGTTGAAACGTCGCTGGTGCGAACCTTGTACGAGTATTCGGGACTGCAGTTTCGTACCCCCGCCGCCTGGGACGGGGAGGGGCGCTTCCGGGCGCCTTTGAATATGCGGCCGCTGGCGAGCTGGTTTTTGCATTTGAATGAGATCTGCGGCCGTCCCGTCGTCTAGCCGGTCGGTTTTTCCACCGGTATTTTCTTGCCCAATCCGCCGTTTTACGACAGAATGAGCAGCATGAACTCCGATCAGATAAAAAGCCTGCTGTTGCAGGTTGAGCCCTGCGATGAATACTTCTCGGTTGTACTTTCCGGCAAGGAGAGTAAGAAAGTCAACGGATTATACAAACCGGAAGAACACGAAATCGTGCTGCATAATAAGAACTTTAAAAACGAAAATCTCTTGATCTATACCGCGCTGCATGAGTATGCCCATCACCTGCACTACTGTTCCCCCGAACCGCCCAAGAGCACCCGGGCGCACACCCGCCGCTACTGGAGTATTTTTCACTCCCTGCTGAATAAGGCCGAGCAGCAGGGGGTCTACATCAACATCTTCGACCAGGATGAACGCTTTGTAGAGTTGACCCGGGAGATTCGAAGCCGCTTTATTACCCCACACGGGAATCTGATGCAGGAGTTCGGCAAAACCCTGCAGCGGGCCCAGGAGCTGTGTGAGGAGACTGGGGCGCGCTTCGAGGATTATGTGGACCGGGTGCTGCAGCTGGACCGGCGCGAGATGAAGCGGATGGTTCAGGTATCCGGCTCCGGACTGCCGGCGGATATCGGTTACGACAATATGAAGGCGGTTGCCCAGTTAAAAACCGCCGAGGAGCAGCAGGAGGCCCTGCGGGCGCTGGAATCGGGGTACAGCCAGGATATGCTCAAAGAGGAGTTTTCCGCCGCCCGTAAAAACAGAGCGGAGGAAGATCCGGTCGACCAGCTTTCAAAGGAAAAGCAGCGAATAGTGAAGACTATCGAAAAACTCACCCGCCGCCTTGAAGAGATCGATCAGGAGCTGTCCTCAAGTTAGTTGGCTTATTGAGTAGAAAGTGGAGAAAGAAAAATATGTTGACAAAATGTATCCTGAAAGATACACTGTATAAAGATGTTTGAAGTACGCCAGACAGAAACATACAAAAAGTGGTTTAAAACGTTAAAGGATCGAAAAGCAAGAGCACGAATTGATATTCGTATTAAGCGAATATCACTAGGGAACTTTGGTGATGTAAAATCTGTTGGAAAAGGAGTTTTTGAACTTCGAATAGATTATGGACCAGGATACAGGGTTTACTTTGTAGAGAGAAATAGAACTAAAATTATCTTATTAGCAGGAGGAAAGAAAACCACTCAAATTAAGGATATTAAAAAAGCACAAGAGCTGGCTCGCTTGGTGGAGGATTAGAAATGAGAAAAGAAAACACTACTTTATGGGATCCTGTAGAGCATTTCAATAACGAAGAAGATATTGCAGCTTACCTGGAAGCAGCACTAGAGGAAAATGATACAGCACTAATAGCTGCAGCGCTTGGTGATATCGCACGCGCTAAAGGTATGTCAAAAATTGCTGAAGATACAGGGCTCGGTCGAGAAAGTTTGTACAAAGCTTTGTCTCCATCCGGAAACCCAGAGCTCTCAACAGTCTTAAAAATAATCGAAGCACTTGGGTTACATTTGCAGGCCGTTCCAAGAAAAATAAAGCATGCTGGGTAGAAATAAATAGCACTTCCAATACTATCGATTTACCGCCTAATTTTCGCCCTGTAATGCACGCTCAGCCGCCTTCAGGATTGCCTTGCTGCTGATGGTGGCCCCGCTGACAACATCGATTTCGAGCGACTGCGCAGCAACAATATCATCGACAATTTTTTCCGCATCTCCCCCGCGGCCGTGGTCGTGCGCAAGGAGTTCTACCGCTTTGATTTTGCCGCCGGCGAGGGTTACTCTGACCTCGGCAACCACCATTCCCCCGTCGTAGGCTCCGCGGTAGCTGCCGTCGGACAGCTGGGAGTACTCCGGGGTCGTGATAGTAAGGCTCTTGGTTTCCTCCATCTTGGACATAACGCTGCAGCTACCCAGCAGCAACAGTCCGATCAGGACTAGGCTAAAGTTACATCTCATGAGTTTCCTCCCATGGCTGCCGCCAGTCTATCCGCCTCTTCCCAGCGCAGGTTGTGGATGTCATCGCTGCTGTCCATGATCTTTTGCAGCATTTTTTGGACGATAAAGTTGTGATTGCGCATTATCAATTCTCCCCCCAGCCACCGCTTGTCGGCAGCATGCGAATAGAGGGGTTCGGGGAAATTGCTTTTAAAATACTGCTCCACATCCTTCTCCATCAGACAACACAAAAACAGACCGAGGCGTTTGCTGAGAATGACATCGCTGTTTTCCTGGATGAATTTCTTTAGAGCTTTGGGGACCGAGCCGGCCAGAATGGAGCCGCCGATAATAAGCCGGTCATACTCATCCAGTGCCGGGGCGGTTTGCCGGCGAAGATTCAGGACCTCCGCATCATGGGTGAGGGTGGCGGCAATCCGTTCGGCCATTTGCCGGCTGGTGCCGCCCCGTCCTGCATACGCGATTAAGGTTTTCATCGTTCCTCCTGTACCTGTAAACCGTGAATCATAAAATCCAGGAAGTGGTCGATAATCTGCTGCCGCTTCCTGTCTGTCAGTGATTCATTGATCTTGAGCAGCGAGAGTGCGAAGCCCCGGGCGGTGGAAAACACCAGTTGGGCTGCGTGGTCTACCTCTTCAGCACCTCTTCTCTCTGGGGGCAGACAACGGGCGATATCGGTTCTGGTTTGATCAATAATTGCCTGCTGTGCCGGTCCGGGAGTGTACTCTTTTTCGAATATGAGCGTGACTACCGCCCGGTAGAAATTGGG
>JAASTM010000547.1 GCA_021767325.1 Spirochaetales bacterium | reverse complement strand
GTAGACAATGCCCGCGAACTCTCCCAGACCATCCTTACCGAAACCGATAAACAGATAGACTCCTTCTTTACCGAAATCGAGCACCTGACCCGCTCTATGACCGGTTTTCCGGCCTTTTACGAGGTGCGGGTGGATGAGATGCGCACCATTATTCTCTCCACGGTCAGGGCCCGCAGCGAATACCTGCGGGCGATTTATCTGGGTACCGCCGACGGGGAGATGTATGAATGGGGAATCGGTGAAGGGATGGTGAACAACATGCCGGTGTTCGAACCGGGCTACGACCCGCGGCAGCGGCCCTGGTATCGCGAGGCGGTAGCGGTAGGAGGCTTCACCATCACCAAGCCCTACATCTACGCCAGCGTCTCTGCGCTGGGCATTACCGGCGTACAGCCGCTGTATCATCCGAATGGAGAGTTTATCGGGGTGCTCGGGCTCGATATCATGCTGGAGGACCTGAAACGCATGATAGAGGAGCTGCGGCTGCAGAAGGGCGGCAAGGTGATTCTGCTCAACCAGGAAAACAAGGCGATTGTCAATCAGTTCTCCTCCAACGCCTCCTATTCATCTCTCAGTGAAGGTCCCGAACCGATGGCGGATGCCGCAGATGGGCTGCGGCTGGAGGAGTTTGATCTGTTCGATGTAGAGAAGTTGTCCGGCGAGGCTAACTCGCACTTTGTCACCAGGTTCGACGACGGCAGCCGCTACTACATTACCTCGACGCAGAACCAGATGACTGGCTGGAAGCTTATTGTTGCCTTGCCCTACGAAGCGGTAATGGCCCAGGCGACCAACAGTATTCGCCTGATTGTGTCGCTGGATATTCTATTGATGATGCTGCTGTCGGTAGTCATCGGCTTTTTTAGCAACAGGATTATAATCCATCCGCTGCAAACTACTGTTGAGGTTATGCGGCGGCTCGAGCGCGGCGAGACTGAAGCGCGGGTTCCGATCAGCCGGAATGACGAGCTGGGTACACTGGCCCATCAGTTCAACCGCCTGATCAACATTGTAAATGACTACCGCAAGAGTCTGGAGGAGAAGGTCGAGCGGCGCACGAAAAAAATCGCCGCCCTGCAGCAGGAGAACGTGCGACTGCGGATTATCGAGGAGAAGGAGCGCATCTACGGGTATCTGCACGACTCGCTCGGCGCCAGACTGACCAACATTTTTATCTCCAACAACGTCGCCCAATCTGCCATAGAAAAGGATCCGCAGGTTCTCAGCGAGATGCTGCAGCAGATAGAACGCAATACGCAGCAGGCCATCGGGGATTTGAAGGAGATTCTCTTCAGCTCGCAGGATGAGAACCGCAAAATGATCGATTTTCCGAAACTCATCAAACATCACATAAAAGAACGGCTGAATCTGAAGAATATCAAGTTTGCCTACTCAATTTCGAACCCGGAAGATCTGAACGATCTGGACCGGGAGGCGCGTTTCGAAATCGAAAAAATTCTGCAGGAGCTGGTCAGCAACACCCTCAAGCACTCGCAGGCCGACCGGGTCGAGCTCGCGCTGTCAACGGACCGGGGAAAGGTGAGCATTCACTATCTTGATAATGGCGTCGGATTTGATACACTGTTGATCGACGGGGAGGGCTTCGGGCTGCACAATATGGAGCACCGGGTCGAGAACCTGGGCGGGGTTTTCCAGCTGCAGACTGAACCCGGGCAGGGGGTAGATGTGCGGATAGAACTTCCGATGGAACTGAAGGAGCGCAGCAGTATATGATTCGTCTGATGATCTGCGAAGATGTAAAGGATGTCCGCGAAGGCTTTCGCTATCTGCTGAATATGGAAGACGGCATGAAGGTTATCGGTGCCTATGAATCGGCCGAGGAGATGCTGGCCGGGATGCGGCATCTGGGGGCTCCCGATATCGTTTTGATGGATATCGAGCTGCCGGGTATGTCGGGCATTGAGGCGACCACGGAGGTCAAATGCCGATATCCGGAGGTGGCGGTACTGATTCTCACCATCTTCGAAGAGGAAGAGAAGATCCTCAACGCAATTCAGGCCGGGGCGACCGGCTATATCCTCAAGAACTCCAAACCCGGCGAACTGGTTGCCCAGATCAGAGCCCTGCACAGTGGCGGGTCGCCGATAAGCCCGAATGTAGCCCGGGTACTGCTGCAGGAGTTCCAACGCGATCACAGCAGCAAAAATCACGACGATTATAACCTCACACCCCGTGAAAAGGAGATCGTAAAGGGAATCGTCGAGGGGCTGACCTACCGTGAGATTGCGGAAGCGTACTGCATTGCGAGCTCCACCGTAAAGAAGCACATTTTACATATCTATAAAAAACTGAATGTCCGTTCAAAAGTTGAATTCATGAAGAAGGTAATGGAAACCGACCTGATCTGAGCACGCGGTTCGCCGTCAGGCCGGGTTTATACCCCATTTGGTGTATATCCGGTCGTATTGGTACGTACTTTTACCCGAAATATACTGAATATGGCGCATTTACGGCAGCCGAATCCCGTAGTCTAATAGTAACATCACAATTCCGCCATATCATTATAGGAGGCAAAAACTTATGAGTGCAGAAGGAAAAAAGGGAGCCTTCGATTGGTACTTTAAATCAAACCTGTTGATTCGAATTCTGATCGGCTTGAT
>JAASTM010000029.1 GCA_021767325.1 Spirochaetales bacterium | reverse complement strand
GCTCTGACACCCTTCGGGCGCATCGCCACTCCTGAGGAGATCGCCCACACGGTAATCTACCTGTTAGAAAACGATTTTGTCACCGGAGAGATCATCGACGTAAACGCCGGCCGTCACAAAGACTAAAGCTTCCCGCCTCGCCCCTCTGCCTGTGCAGCGGGGGGAATGCTGGGGCGCGTGTCCCCGAAAATACAAATTACGAGCTTGATCTAATACGGCATTTTTAATACCATGAACCGATTTTAATTTATTTGATGAAATCATCAGATTTTTAAGCGCTTTTAGCTGTTTTCCAAAAGATCACTGGAGGAGTGTGTGAGCAGATTTCAGAACTCGAAAAAATTGGTACTACGTTATTTTAATGAGATGGAATGCTCTGCTCCGGAGGATGTCGGGCATGTGATGAAGCGTTTCACCGGGCAGGAGTACCGGTGGCGCGGTGTCTATCCCTTCAGAGAACTGCGCGGGGTTGATTCTGCGGTAGAGACTTTTTGGCAGCCGTTGATGCGGGCGGTAAAGCATATGCAGCGGCGGCAGGATATTTTTATCGCCGGAACCAATGAGATCGGCGGCGGCGAGTGGGTCATGAGCATGGGCCATTTTATGGGTCTGTTTGATGCGGAGTGGCTCGGTATCCGGCCCACCGGCAAAATGATAAATCTACGCTATGCCGAGTTTAACCGAATCGAGAACGGCCGGATAGCCGAGACCGGTCTGTTCGTCGATTTGATAGGTTTTATGCAGCAAGCCGGGGTGAATCCCCTGCCCCCTTCCACTGGCACCTATTTTGTCTATCCGGGTCCCCGGTTCCATGACGGGCTGCTGTTCGAGGATGCCCCGCCGGCGGAGAGTGAGAAAACACTTTCAGTGGTCAACCAAATGGTTGATGATTTATCCAAGCTCAATGACAGCGGATCAATGGGCTGTGAACCGGAACTGCTCGAAAGGAGCTGGACCAAAGACATGATTTGGTACGGGCCGGCCGGCATCGGTGCGAGCTACACGATTCCCCGTTACCAACAGCAACACCAGCTGCCGTTCAGAAATAATTTGGATGGGAAGAAGTTTGTCGGGCATGAGTGCCGCTTTGCAGAGGGCAAGTTTGCCTGCTTTTTTGGCTGGCCGAACCTTTCGAACCGACCGCTGGGCGGCTTCCTCGGACTTCCGGGGGGAAACGTCACGGCCGAGATGCAGGTTGTGGACGTATACCGGCGGGAAGGCGACAAACTGGCGGAGAACTGGGTCTTGATCGACATTCCCTACTGGCTGAAACAACAGGGGCTTGATATTCTGGAAAGAACCAGCTGCATAACAAATCCAAAATTCTGAGCTTAGTGAGAACCTATGCTTGTTGAGGCTGCTGTGGCCCCGGTGCGATGTAAGTGCGTATAAAATGATGTATATTATTGTAGGTATCGGGTTTCACCTCGTAGTCTTCTTTTAGCCGGGTATAAATTTCTTTAACCAATACTAGGCCGTATTGCGATAGCTCATCGAAACAGAAGTTCTGTTTTCCATACAGATTTGCGATAATTCTATAAGTAATTGCTCTGACAAAGTTTTCCGATACAAAGCTGTGTAGCTCACCGTAATCGCTGAGTATCCACTCCTTGTGCTTCTGCTCATCAAACACTGCGGCTGCCGGGCAGCTGTGTATTCCGGGCAGCGCTTCTACCGTCGGGTTCACGAATGCATGCAGATATTCATGAATATTCAATCCCCTGCTTGGCCCGCCGATGCTTTCAAACAGATACAGCTTATTCTTCTGAGGGGCTCCGTAGCCCATGAAATGTGATTCAAACGGGATCGGAACTATGACTATATCCAATGCACTAACGGCGGGCTTGGGAATTCGCAAATAGTGGTGGACATAATCGATATCACTGTGAATGGTTTTCTCATCATACGCGCTTATATAGTCCATCAGCAGGGGTTTATATTTCTCAAAGTAGAGTCGCTCGATTTCGCACTTATCATAGAACTCGGAGAGTATCTGATTGAAATTCTCTATTTCAGCTGAGTTCCGCCTGCATTCGTCATCAGCATCCAGACTCAACTCGAAGCGGGGCGGTAACTGACAAAAAGAAGTATAATATATGTAGTACCAGATGTGCGCCTTATGTGTGCAAAAGTAGTGCTTCCAGCGCTGAAGGCTCAGTTCATCGATGCCGGCGGCTACCCGTTTAATGTCAGCGGTGAGCTCAAGGCGCGCCGCCGACATCTCTTCGGCATACTCATAGTGATAATCGTAAATACCGTTAAATAGGGCATACAAGGTGAAAAAACGTATGTCGGGCACAATGTAAATGTTATTGAAGATCTTACTATCTTTATGATACTTTCTATCAATTACATTTATCAATAGAACCCGCCCTTAGACCATTACCTACAAAGCATAATTATACTCCCTTGTATGCATTTCGACCAGGATTTTATGTATCGGTTTTATAGACTGAATAGGCGCCTATTGCGAGCCCCAGAGCAGTCTGAAGCCGATGGTCGGCGCATAGGAGAGAAACACTTCGCCGATATCACCACGGCCTACACTGGCAATTGCCTGATAGCCGACATAGATGGTGGGGTGGAAAAACAGCATCGGCAGGCTGGCTTCTAAGGTTGTCTCGCCCATTACCGCAAAGACCCCATCCTGCAGGGCTTTATTCGTGGAACGCGGGTCACTCACTCCGCCTACTCCGGCATAGATAAGCCACAGTACATTGATCGGCCAGTCAATAATCCTGCGTCCCGAGATCACTCCGCCGAAACCGCCCGATAGGCCGTCCTCACCGTCGCTGTGTTCGGAAAAGCCGACCCCGAAACCGCCGGCCACATGTCCGTCGCGACTTATTCCGTAGCCCATACCGCCGACATAGTCGAGCTGATGATCGGTCGCTCCAAAATACGGATCACTGTCCTCTTCCCAAGGGTATGCCAGGCGTTGGCTACCCCAGAAAGCTCCGCCTACTCCTCCGCCGCTGTTGTGATCGTCGCGGTCGTCGTTTCCGTAGGCACATACGTACACGGGTGAAAAGAGTGAAAGGGCGAATATGCAGACTAAGACCAGTAAAGGTAACTTGGACGTATGTTCATTTACAATGTTCTTCATGTCATCCTCCTACTACTTCAACACCACATACGCCTTTTTCTGTCACCATTTACACAAAGAAAAAGTCCCAATAGGTCAAACTGGTCATACTGCAAGTTTTAGCACTTGGCTGCACCAGACCTGCACCAGCGCACAGGCGATTATCAATAGACTGACAGCAGCTGCATACAGCGGCACACCACTACTATCTGCAGAACAATTAGTGCGCTGCCGCTTTATATTTCGCTTTTATCTCCTTAACGACTCAACTGCGAGGATTCTGCTGGGAGTTTGCAATTATTTATTCTACAGCTAAGAATATACACCCCATATCACACTTTACTTAGCACTATAAAACCGATTCCGGCCAAAATAGAAGTTATGTCGTAAGTCAGAACTCGGGCATCATCTATTATGTTTCCAATTCCATTTATGAGTAAGAGTATTCCAAGAATCAATATTAACAGTGATATTCTGTTCTTTTTATTCATACGCTCATTTCCTCAGATACACATAGTATCGATCCTGCTTCGCATCGAAGGTATCCTTTTCTATTATAAACCCAGCCTCTTTGCCCGCTTCGAGTAAGCTGCTGTGGCTGAAAGGTGTATAAGTAATCTGTCGTTCGTATTCTGTTTGTTCCTCTTGATCGAATTCTATAAACACCAACCTCAACAGGGATTCCCGTTCTAACTGTACATTGTCCCATAAGTAGATGGGCACATAGGATTTTCCTTCGTAATCTCTCTTTTTCAAAATATTATATTTGAGACTGTTTTCGGTTAAGAGATCCCAGTTGCGGGTATCCAGCAGCAGAGTGCCGCCCTCTTTCAGGATTTCATAGAATTGCCTGAGAGTTGCTACCCGCTCAGAGTAGCTGCGGGTATGACTTATCGAGTTGCCGACACACAACACCACATCGAATTTTTCAGTCACCTTCTGTGCAAGCTCATCCCATGCACTTCTGAATGTACTCAATGCGACCTGTTTATTCTTGGCGTATTTTCGGGTCAGCTGCAGCATCTCTTCACTGATGTCCGAAGCGCTGATGTCGTATCCGCGCGCTCTGAGTGCCACTGCCTGAACCCCATTTCCACAGGAGGCGTCATGCAAGCGGCCGCTTCTATATCGAATGAGAAGATCTGAGTGCTCATCAATAAATGCGTGCCCCAGTTCATCTTTGTTAAAGCCAGCATAGAGCACCTCGTACAGCCAACTAAGTGCATCATACTCTACCATCTGTTCTCCCCTTCGATACTCGCTCTTGGTATTTGTTACTATACTTTATTATAATACGTATGTGAAATAGTACCTTATAATTTAGAAGTCCTCGATTATTAGGGCTGGAGGATTCATTGGCAGAAAAAAGCAGTTCAATTTTCGCGACAGCAATTGTTTTATGGACCGGCGCATTATGGGGTTTGTACTGGTTGCCGGTACGAAGATTGTCTACACTCGCCTTGCCGGGTGCCTGGGGAACCTTGGCGATAGTTGCTGCAGCTATGCTGCTTATGGCCCCGATTGCATTCTGGCGACGTAGGAACATATCCACCGCCGATCCGGCGGCAATTCTCTCTGTGGCGATCGGCGGTGCGGCCTTCATGCTTTATTCGGTCGGTTTCGCCTATGGTCGGGTAGCAATTGTAATTTTACTGTTTTTTCTCACCCCCGTGTGGAGTACTTTGATCGGCCGTTATATCATGGGATGGTATACTCCCCGGCTACGTCTTGCGGCCATAGCGGCGGGGCTTGCCGGACTTTTTATTATGCTCGGTGCCGGCGGCCGCATTCCGATTCCAAGCGGAACCGGTGAATGGCTGGCCTTAGTTTCGGGGATGCTGTGGTCGGTAGCCACCACCGGCATACGAAGTCGCTCCGATCTCGGCGCCCCGGAATCGGCATTCATTTTTTCTTTCGGAGCCTTTAGTACCGCACTCATACTTGCCCCACTCCTTGCCCCATTTCCAACGAATATTGCTGTTCAAAGTATAGTGCCCATTCTCGGCTGGATGCTGGCAGCCGGCGGAATATGGTGGGCGCTCTCTATGGCCGGCTTGATGTGGGCGGCACCGCGCTTAGTGCCGGCCAGAGTTGGAATTCTCTTGATGACAGAAGTTATATTCGGCACCGTATCGGCGGCCCTGATTGCACAAGAGCAGATCGGACGAGCAGAGTTTATCGGCGGCTGCCTGGTCCTGACGGCTGGCGTGCTGGAAGTATGGCCGGTTAAAAAGAGAGCCCGTTCCGCGTAGCCCCAAGGCTATCATGGAAAGTGCTCTGCGAGGAACACTTCAGACACTGCGATGAGAGTTTCATGCCGGCTTTTAGCTTTTTTCTTTGAGTTTCGTTTTAACTTAGCTGCTTAAACGGCCTTATATTCTGCTCCCAGATCTGACGCACCCCCTTTATAGATCTTTGAACCCAATAATTTGTATATTTAGTTTATCGATCCATCGCTCGATCTGTGGGGATGTAATAATCATGAGTTCGAATTCTCTCATTAAATAGTAATCCATATCGATACCAGGCTGCATTTCTTCTTCCCCCTCGAATAAGCCCAAATGAAAAACTATTTCTGATACACCTTCAGGCAAATTGGTAAGTATATAAAACAAATTCTCCGGAGTTGGCTCTCCCCAAAACACATCAATAAGGTAGTCTGGATGTTGTATATTTAAGTTGTCCATCCTATATTGATTATTGTACATTTCATCAATTCTAAAATATTTTCTGTATTTTGCAGCTAAAAAAGGATTTCCCTTTATAGCCTCAATAGCTAAATTCTTGCCCCTAATTTTTGTCTTTGCATAATCGAACTTCTTGAAAGCAATACTAACTGGTACGGTACTTCTCAATGGCACATTATACTCTAGTGCCAGCTTTAATATCACATTAAAAAATGGGGTATATGTACTCAATATATTATGCTGATTTGAAATACTAGTGATTTCAATATTGTGGTCCAGCATAGTTGTTATCTGTGATCTCAACTCTGTCTCTAGTTCTTCTAAATCGATCTTTTCTAGTTTGGGAATCAATTGATCGATACTGTAGAACTCACCACTCTCATTTACTAGAGATTCAACTTTTTCAATAGAACTCACAGGATACCCGGATGTAATGCTTAAATGTAACCCTATTTCCAGACCAGGAAACTTTCTTTGCAGGGCAACGATGTCATTTATTGAATTTTCGAATGTAACCATTGCATCTACATGGTTAATAAGGCCGTTCTCTACTCCTTTCACAATTCCATCATTAATATTTTTAGAAATACCAAAATCATCTGCAGTAAATATCACCTTTTTAGGGTCTAGATATCTTTCACTTCTTAAGCTTACAGCCTGATGGTTTAGTGTAGAGCAGGACGTCAATACTACAAATACTATAATAGCAATTATGTGCTTCATTCATTCTCTGCTATTTGATCACTCAAGGATATTTTTGCTCCAATAATCTTACCTAATCCATAGGAGTTTTCATCTACCGAATTAGTATACATTCTATTATAAATTTTTCCATATTTATTTTTTAAGTAATTGATATTCTCTTTTTTCGTATTCTCGTCAACTAAAGGTATTAAGCCCTTCTCTTCCGCATTAACATATTCACTTTCATATTTATTACTAACCCTACGTATTGTTTTTTTTCAAATACTCATAGAGATTGGCCGCGGAAATTACATGTATTTTTCTTCCAATAATAATTACTGTTTTGCTTCCCTCTTCAGTTGCACCTATCGCTTCAGTAAAGGTTGAGCTTGTTATGCACTCAATCAATCTTTTTATACTCTATATCATATTTCACCAATAACTCTTTAGCTTTATTAAGCGCAGAAGCAGCCTCCTCTTCAATTGGTGAATTTAATAATGCGAATAATTTTTTTATCTTATCTATTACCATTGACTCGTTATGATGGCTTTGCATTTATTCTCTCCATTTTACAATCTCAATATGGCTTCGAGCGGTATTTCGCCGATTTCAGCAGCCTGAATAAAAGTGATCAGGGTAGATACCGAAAAGAATGCTTTGTTCTATTCAATTACAGCAAGCGGCAGCGGTCTCAAAGAAGCCGTATTCAATAGAATCTTCAGTTATAGATAAGCTGTTATTTTAGCGTCATATTCCTGTGGATCTCATATGTCTCCACGGGGTAACCGCTCAGCGTCAGAACAACTTGTAGACCGCCTGGTTGGCCATCTCCAGGAACTCGCTATCCGCGTGGGCCTGGGCGATACTCGACCCGATAATCTGTCCGGTTTCCACGGCGATGAGTTTGATGTTCAGGTAGAACAAATCGCCGACCCGATTGATGCTGCCGACCACGATGATGTCGGCTCCCGAGAGTTTTCCGATCTCAACGGCCGTCTCTTCGTCGATGAGTCCAGACAGCTGGAACTGCGCCTCTTCGGAGATTTGCTCGATATGCGCCCGGTCCACCACCTTCACTTCTCCAACGTTCACAAATGCGTTTTCAACGAACATGATGAGGCCCTTAGCCGTATCATCGTCCACCTGTTCGGTTCCGATGTCCAGCGAAACCACGGCGAGCTTCGTATCCTGGATGGTTCCAAGTTTGCGGTAGTACTCGGATCCGTCAGCTGAGCCAGTTGTGGGCTGTGGTGTCGCATCGACCGCCGGCTCTTCTTGCTCCGGCACCATCTCTACGCGGTGCTGCACGATCATGATCCGGTCTTCGAAGGGTGGTACGGCCCCCTTGTTCGTCATACCAGCGGTGATACCTAACTCGTTCGGATCGATAAAGCCGTCTCGGTTCACATCGGATTCTATATCCAAGTTCGAGTCCGGTTCCACCGGTCGCGGGAAGATGAGCCGTGCTTTACCTTCATCTATTTCCGACCGACTGTACCGGCCGTCCTGGTTCCGGTCGATAAGATTCTGTAGTGCTAGGCTCAGCTCATCTATGAGCTCCGGCCGTCCCGCGAGCATCTCCACTACGATTTCGATCTCGTCCCGGCCAATAACTTTATCACCATTAATGTCGAGCATTTCATCGGTCGGGCTCCGGACCTCGAAAGGCGGTTTTACCCCTTCCTCGGATGCCCCTCGTCCGATTGCAGATTGGTACATAATAATCATTGTCTCCGTATCTGACACTATACCGTTCTTATCCTGATCGGTTGCTTGGTTCAACGGATTCAAGTCTTCAGACTTCCACGCGGGTGCCAGGGAAGAAAGCAGGTAGTCTTGTTCCTCCTCTTCGATGATTCCGTTGCCATTACCGTCGGCCAATTTATCCAAAAGGTCCTCCGCTTCCCGGGGAACGGGAAGAAAAAGGGCATCGGGAGTATTGGCCTGGCTTACAATATCGGCACAGAACCACCGATCCAGTGGAAGTCCGGAGCCCCGAACCATGAAGTCACGTATCTGTTCGAGCTCATCCCGGCTGACCCGGTCGTTTCCGTCGAGATCCCATTCCAAGGGAAGGACCTCATTCCCGGGCCAAAGCTCCTGAATAAACATTGCACCGAGAACAAATTGGCTGTGAGCGGCCTGAAACAGCTCCTCGCCGTTAATGAATCCGTCGTCGTCTCGGTCGAAAAACTTATCCACTGCGCTGCTGACCGTGTGAGTTCCTTCGTAGAACTGTGAGGTCATTTCAATCAGGTTGTGATGCTCATCGGCGTTTAGATATCCGTTCCCATCGCTGTCGGATAGCAGCTGATAGCGATTGGTGACCCATTCTCCAGGAGGATGCATATAGATCTCAATCCGCTGTATCAACCAGTTATCTCCAGTTTGCTTTGTGAGATGAAACCATTCATCTATTCGATCGTGCCGGAAACCGACCACCCGGGTATTTGGATCTTCAATATCATCAATCATGGGACCGTAGGTCCCTCGGAAATTATACTCCTCCTGAGGCCCCAAACCGTCAAAGAATATCAGGCGGAATTTGGAAACAGTATCCATACCTCTGATGTCCGTCATCTGGCCATTGGTCTCCGACAGCATCACAGTGACATCACCAACAACAACCTCAGTGAAGATTTCCGGATCCTGTTTCCGGACGGCATCTTCGTACAGCTCTAGAGTCTCGATAACAGCGCTTGGAAGCTCTTGCGATTCGGCACCACCCTCTCTGGACAGAGGTTCGCTCTTTGGAGGTGCTCCGGCACAGGAGATAAAGATGAGGATTGTAAACAGGTAAAGGAAAAATCGAAACACGGATTTGGTCATGGTTCGGCCCCCAAAATATCGTTTGGTAAGGCACCGTAGTCATGTCATTATAGGAAAACTATAGGAGAAATAATCGTAGGGCGCAAGGCTTAGGCTGTAAGAATTAGTAGTTTAGGCTCAGAAATTGACACAATGGCCGAAAATGTTGTCAATATCACTTTATTTATCTAAATTACCCGCCAGTACCTTCATAACGGACGGGACAATAAAACTTTCCGGGAATCGTTTGGCCGATGCTGTCATATTTACTGGAGGCCGGAAGGCTTATTTATCTTTCTGCAGCCCCCGTGCCCAGCTCTGAAGCGCCTGTTCCACGTAATACCGTTGGGCGCGCGGATTGTGAAGGTCTACCGTGTATGGGGGATCAATCAGCCGTTCACGCATCGTATCGCCACCTATGCTCGCGCTCGCAAAGACGTTGCCCCCTTCGTCTGCCTCAAGCACAAAGCGGGCGACGGCGTCATCGTACCGGGGAACGTGGGTGAGGTTTGTAAAGCCGACTGAGTGGGTGACGAAGATGTCCAGGTCACGGAGCCGGTCGATGAGCTGGCCGTTGCTCAGATGATCGGTGAAGATGAGTTCATTGTTCGAAATCATTGAGAGCGATTCTGGAAACACCCGCCCGGGGTCGTCCGTGTCTACACCGACGCTGTATTCGCCGATCACCCCGTTTACTCGGTCAATTATCGGCTCCGCAGCACTGTCCTCAGGAATCCAGACTTTCACATGCACGTAAGGTATAACAGCACGGTAGCCAATCTCCAGGCCCAGTCCTCCAATCGCCGCCTCTACCTTCTCAGCGGCACCGGATTCCGTTATGCCGAGACAGACCCATCTCACCATTCTGGCTTTCCGCAGATGAAGTTTTTTGATTTCCGGTTCCACGCCACGAGCGAAAACAGCCTTGAGTTCGGAGGGTGGTCCTGGTAGTACAACGATTGTTGTGTTTCTAACCGTGCTGACAAAACCCAAAGCGGACCCGACCGGGTTCTCCAGGCGTCTGCAGTTTGTAGGGAAATAGCACTGCTGCCTGTGATCGTCGGTTACCGTAAAACCACGGGCCCGGTAGCTTTCTCCTAAGGCCACCCAGACATCCTCCGCGTACCGGAGTTCGTCTCCTACCACCTCTGCTACCACATTGCGCGTGCGATCGTCAGAGGTTGGCCCGAGGCCGCCGGAAACGAACACCCAATCGACTTTTTCGACGAGCCATTCCAACACCTCTTTCATATCAGATTCCAGGTCGGAGGTGCTTACGTGATGTGTAACCGACATTCCGTAGTGATCAAGCTGACCGGCAAGCCACGAGGCGTTGGTATTAACGATTTCGCCGTCAACAACTTCTGTCCCAATTGTAAAGATCGCCGCTTTCATTCGATCGCCTCCTGATTAACTCCGGTCCTGGATTATTGGCTAATGTTAAGAAAAATAATCAAGGGGCACAAGTCGATAGATAATGTTTTTAAAGACATTTTACCTTTTTATAGGTTTGCTTCTTCGCCATATTCACCGCCAGTTCAACTCCAAGTGGTTGTTATATGGTGATTACTTCTTATAATATTTTTCAATTATTTCTTCTGATTGTTTAAATATATCTTCCGCTACACTTATAAACCCTTCTACTTTTTTTATTGAAGGCTTTCCTTCTGGTAAAAGTCCAAAATCTGCTGGATATCTCGAATCAATATATACTTGGTTGATTTGATCTAATATTTCTTCATTTCTTTCCAGCGTAATTTCAATTTTCTCGGTCTCTATTCTTTTTAATAATTTTAATAG
>JAASTM010000028.1 GCA_021767325.1 Spirochaetales bacterium | reverse complement strand
GCAGGTTTGCCTGAATAAGCTTGTCCTTGGCGGTTTTCATCAGGTACTAGCCGCGGGCAATCTCTTTCGATTCTTCCAATATCGAATCAATATCGTTTTCGAACTCTATCTCTATATTCCGCAGCTGCTTTTCATCAGTCTGAATCTTGCGGATTTTCTCTTTGATCACATCGGCCGACAGTTGCAGGCGTTCCTCGATTTCCCTTCGTTTCTCGGCGATAGCCAGCCCGCGCCCCATACTGCGCAACTCTTTCGAACTGCGGATGCCGAGACGGTGCTCGATACGTTTCTGATCGCGCTGATACTTATGGATACGCTTTTCAGTATCCAGGAACTTATCGGAAAAGGAGGTAATCTCTTCCTGCTGCAGGTCGATAATCTCCATATCCTCGAGCAGTTCCTCCCGGGCAGCTTTGAGCTCCTCGTTGGTCAGCACATCTTTCCCGGCCGCAATCAACTTTTTCTTGAGCTCCATATACTGCTTGAGCTTACCGGTAATCCCCCGCAGCTCTTCGCGGTAGCTCTGATTGAGCCGCCGGCGTTCCGTGAGAATCTCGGAAATCTCTTTTTTACTCAGCTCCATTTCGCGCGGATCTACTCGAGAAAATGTTTTTTGCATAATCTCGTACATCTGCGGCAGCAGCATCCCGGATTTGTGAATGACGCTTTTAATGATGTTCTCGCCATCTTCCATCTGCTTAGAAAGCTCGACCTCCTGCTCAGCAGTCAGTAAGTTTTCCTTACCGATCTCCCTCAGGTACAATCGAATCGGATCGTCTACCGAAGAAGAATCCTTGTCGCTGTACACGACCTTCTTCTTGGTATACGTGGCGGACTTTTCACCCTCCTCATCCTCTTCGACGGGAGCCTCTTCGTCATCACCATACTCGTCTTCGAGCACCTCAACATCCTCTTCTTCGTTGTCGGCCAGGGATATTTCGGTCTCGTCCTCAAGAGTCACATTGTTTTTCTCCAAAAGAGTTAACACCTCTTCAATTTTCTCGGAGTTTACTATTGAGTCAGGTAAAAAATCATTTACCTCATCGTAACTGATTTTTTTCTTTGTCTTAGCATATTCTAACAGTTTGACAACAGAAGGGTCTGTTTCAAGTTCTGTCATTGCGCATCACCCTTAATTCGTTTTAATTCTTCGTCGAGAAACATTTTCTCCGACAGAAGTTCTTTGAGCGCTCCGTAATCGGAGCTGCTTCTCTCAACACTTTTTATCTGGTCTAGGAGAGTTCGCCGCTTTGCCTGCAAACTCCTTACCTTGATGTTTTTTATCCCATCCTCGATTATAGCGTCAGCATTTTCCTCGAACTCCCCGGTGGCCGACTTTTCGAACACCAGATGCTGTACCCGCTCTGATTCAATTCTCGGAATCACATGGTCAATATCAAGTTCGTCGCTTCTATAAGCTTCCTCTAAGGCGATATACAACTCGCGGGCATCGCTGTCTTCAAGGTCTTCCAGCCCGATGTTTCTACGCAGCTCCCGAAAGTAACTGCAGTTAACCACTACAGCTAGCATGAGAAAAAGGTCAGTGCCAACCCGTTTTTTCTCTTTCATTACGGCTTGCTGACCTTCCGTGCGAGGCTGTTTTCCCTGCTTTATAGCATTGATATCGTGTAACACCGCCCTCGGTCCAACTTGTAGAAAATCGGCGAGATACTTGATGATATCTTCCCGTTTGACCTCCGAATCGATACTCTTGATATATGGAGCCAGTTCGGCCACCACGTGCGACTTCTGCTCGGCCCCTCCGGTTCCATGCTGTTCCGCAGCTTTCTGCATGAGAAACTGGAATCCATTAGTTGGGGATTTTAACATATTATGCAAGGAATTAGAACCCTCATTTAACAATATATCGGCAGGATCTTTGCCTCCATGAGGTACAACTACATCACATTGCATTCCGACCTTTTCCATCACCTCGATCCCCCGCCGAGCTGCCTGTATGCCGGCCCGGTCATCGTCAAATACCAGAGTTGCCCGGTCGGCGTACCGCCGGAGCACCCTGGCCTGCTCTTCGGTTAATGCAGTACCCAGCGGGGCTACCGCAAACGGCAGATCAGCCTCGAAAAAGGCCAAAACATCGAAGTATCCCTCGACGACCAGCACTCTGCGGTTCCGTTGTATGCCCTTTACCGCCCGGTTGAGGCCGAACAACACCCGCCGTTTCTGATACAGCTCGGTTTCCGGCGAATTGATGTATTTCGGTTCACCACCGGTGATATTGCGTCCGCCAAAGGCTACCACATCGCCGCCGGCCGACCGTATCGGAAAAATCACCCTTCCGGAAAAGATTGAAATATCCTTGTACTTCCTCGAAAACAGCCCCGAACTGGCCAAAAACTCGTCAGAATAGTTCTTCTGCCGCAGAAATTTGTACAACCAGCGCCGGTCCTCCGGTGCATACCCCAGCTGAAACGTCTCGATCGAAGCCTCCCCGAATCCCCTTTCAGCCAAATACGCCTTCGCTTTGTGCCCCATTTCGTGCTCGGTCAGTAGGTAATGAAATGTACTGGTAATACGGCTGTATAAATCGCTGAGCGCCCGTTTGCCGCGCTCGGCCTCAGGATCGCGCTGTTCGTTGCGTATTTGGATCCCGGCTCGCTGGGCCAGTTTTTCCGCCGCTTCTACAAAAGGTATATGTTCAACCTCCATTAAAAAGGTAAACATAGTACCACCCTTATGGCAACCAAAACAGTAAAACAGGTTTTTATCCGGGTCTACCGACATCGACGGGGTTTTTTCGGTGTGGAATGGACATAAGCCCCAAAACCGGTTGCCCCGTTTTTCCAGCGTAACGAAATCCTGCACCACTTCGACAATATTGATCCTCTGATTTATCTCCTCTATGGTCCCTTCGGGAATTCGCATTGCTTACAGATTTACCTATTGTTTAATATAGAGCTGATACGCACGGTTGTGATCGGTCAGAGTTTTAGAAAACACGTGACTGCCGGCATTCGGATCCTTCAAGAGAAAATACAGATAATCGGTATCTGCGGGATAAAACACCGCTTCCAGCGCCACACTGCCTGGATTCGCAATTGGTGCCGGCGGCAGCCCCCATTGCTGGTAGGTGTTATACTCAGAGTCCACCTCCAGATCGGCATAGGTGAGCTTCTCGGGGTGTTCTCCGCCTTTTATCTCGGTCAGCACATATACCACTGTAGCGCATGACTGCAGCCGCATCCGCTTATCCAGCCGGTTGTAGAACACCGAGGCAATCTTCGCGGCCTCATCCGGGTCACGGTACTCCCGCTCGACCACCGAAGCCAGAATAATCTTATCGTACAGATCCTTCCACTCGAGCTGCCGGTATTCCGGATAGATCTCTTCGATCTTCGCATACATTGTCTCGATCAGATGACTTACCACTTTCTCGGCCGGAAAATCTTGCTGAAAAAGATAGGTATCCGGATATAAAAAACCTTCAGCCGAGTCAGTGTGCAGATCAAACTGGTCGAGCAGGCTTTTAGAGTGAGCAGCGTCCAAAAATTCGGCCTGCCCGCAGATACCAGCCTCTTCAAACCGCCTTCCGGTTTCCCGGGCGGTAAGCCCTTCGGGGATGGTTACCCTGACCAGCTTCTGATTTCCCGCCACCAGCAGATCGTGTATTTCAATGGTACTCATTTTACCGGAGATGCGATAATAGCCCGACTTTATACTCGACTGAGTCTGTTTTACTTTGCTGACTGCTATAAAAAAGTATTTCGATCGAATAAATCCCCTATCGGCCAGTCGTGCTGCAATGGTGCTGCCCGCCTCGCCGCGCTGAACCTGAAACACCTGTCCGGATGATTCGTTCTGTTCACCGGTAACCGGAGAGTTCAGATAATATCCGACCCCTATAACTGCAATCGCACACGCCCCTGCTATCAGCAGGAGCGCGGCGATAAATGTGAATATTTTCCGCATGTTACTCTTTTTTCAGGATGAACTCTACTCGACGGTTTTTCCACCGGTTCTCTTCGTCCCGGAAATCGACAATCGGCTTGCTGCCACCAACGCCTTTGGCCGTCAAGCGGTTTCGCGAGATTCCTCTTTCCACCAGGGCTTCGAGTACTCGTTCGGCCCGGTCTTCGGAAAGGGGTATCAGCTCTTCTTCCTGTTCCTGTTTTGCCAGGGCAGGATCCCAATACTTGGTGATATTCGCATGCCCTTCTATTGTAATTTCATACTGACGATATTTTTGCAGAATTTCCGCCAGTCGGTTCAATACGTATGAATTCCTGGCTGCTATCTCCGGCTTATCGTCAACAAACTCCGCCGAGTTCGGTTTGAAATTGATGCTGGCAATTTTGATCTTCAGGTCGTCGCCCTCACGTACTACCAGTACATCAACCGGGATCCGACCGGTTTCAACCGTACGGTTGCCAAGAGCATCAATTACCTCGAAACGGTACGGGTAATCCATGGCCGCGTACACCAGTTCGCCTTCGTCTGAACGGCCGTCCCAGATTATCTGTTCGGCCGGCACTCCGCTGCCGGAATACTGCTTGAAGACCGGTCCGTCCTGAGCACGCACCCCCTGCCGCTCGGCATCGAAAATGGTGAATTTCCAGTTCTGAATCGAGTTGGTGTCAGAGACATCCAGCCTTATCTCCAGTTCATCATCGATCCCGTCGTTGTCGGGAGAAAAAGGCACCGGATTGAGAGTGACCTCTGTCTGCGGAGGGGTCACGTCCAAGACAAAGCTCAGCGATTCGGCGGTCGGTCGATTTCCCTTGGTGTAACGGGCGCTGAACCGCGCTTTGTAGCGGCCTTCGACATATTCGCCGTTTTCATCCTTTCCGTCCCAGATAATCTCCTTCGGAATCCGCTGCTCGCCACTGAAGGTTTTCTGGCTTATTCCGTTCTGATCGACCATCTCCAGCTGCCACGATTCGAGCCCCTCGCGGCGGTTCACAATGGTGGAGAAACTGATCTCTTCATAGAGCCCGTTGCCGGTAGGCGCCAGCTTGTCAGAGCCGGCGGTCACAAAGAGCTTAGTCGGCGCAGTATCCAGTTCGATCCCTTCTACTGCTACCTCGGTAGTGTTGCCGGCCTGGTCAGTGGAGGCGACTGTATAGGTGTATGTCCCGTCGGGCACGCTGTTGCCCTGATTGTCGGTACCGTTCCAGACAAAGTCTTCGGCAGCGCCTTTCCATGCGCTCCGCTTGACTACTTCCCCATCTGCATTGATCACCTGTGCTTCCCACAACTCCTCTTCGGTTGAATCCTGTTCGAAGGTGATGCTGTCCCGGTTTCCGTCGCCTTCCGGTGAAAAGATGCTGTATTCGGGATCAACCGTAATAGCGGGAAATACCGTGTCTATGGTAAACAGCTGGGTTTCCGCCTGCGGATTGTTGCCGTTGGCGTAGAGCACGTCGAGTTTCGCCCGGTATTCACCGTCCTCTACCCGGCCGCCAGAAGACGAGAATCCATCCCACATTAACCGATCCGGCACACTTCCACTTCCGTTACGGGTAAAGACCGGCTCGCCTTCCGCGCTGACTACCTCGAGGGTATATCGAACCACTCCCTCTCGAACCTGGAGTTTGGGCAGAAAGCTGATAGTATCTTTATTGTCGTCTCCGTTCGGAGAGAAAAAGTCGTAACTCGAGGTCAGCAGAACCGGTGTCTCTTCGGTGTTTAACTCGAAGCGAACCCGTTCGGATTCCCCGCGGTTTCCGGCCTTATCGACTGTAGACAGCTGATAAAAGTAGTATCCGTCTTCAGCCAGGCTGCCGTCCTCTTTGCGTCCATCCCATCTTATACGGTTTTCCGGCTGTTCGATCCATTTATACTGATAGACCGGATTTTCATCTATATCGGTAATAGTGCCGTACCAGTTCTCCTCTTTCGAGGTTTCCTGATGGATGGTGATGGTATCTTTGTTCCCGTCGCCGTTCGGTGAGAAAATCCGATTGTCGATCTTAACGCTCGCTTCGGGCTCGGTCACATCAACGATGAAGGGCGCGGATTGTGCCTGCGGGTTGTTTCCATTCACATAGAGCACCTGCAGGTCGGCATAGTACTCGCGGTTCTCCGGAATGACATTTCCGTTTTCATCCCGGCCGTCGAAGGCAATGGCGCCGCTCAATCCGCTTGTACCGGAAAAGCTTCTGTACACTCTTCCGTTCGCATCGACAATATCGATGGTCCAGCTCTCGATTCCTCTCTGCACGGGGACATTCGGCTGCAGCAGCACTGCATCCAGTATTCCGTCGCCGTTCGGTGAGAAATGTGAATTATCAATACTGAGCGAGATTGGAGTCTCTTCGGTATTCTTTACCAGGTTCCCGTACTCGGCTTGCCCGCTGTTTCCGGCCTTGTCGGTCGTCTTAATAGTATATTCGTATACTCCGTCGGGCACCAGAATTCCCTGATTGTTTGTTCCATCCCAGTCAAAGGACTGCGGCTGCTCATTCCGCCAGGTATATGTTTTTACTACATTACCGGCCGCGTTCCGTATCTGCGCTCTCCAGATATCTTCCCGAGTTCCTGTCTGCTCTATCGGCAGCACGTCTTTGTTTCCGTCGTTGTTCGGTGAAAAGATGCGCTCCGACTCATCGGCTTTCTCGATTTCGACTACCGGAGGCTGTGTATCCACGTACACCGAGTATTTATCGGAGGTGCCGTAGTTTTCATTATCATCCCATGAACGGATATAAAAAAAGTAGAGTCCGTCGGGAGCCTTTTCTCCGGAATCGGTGCTGCCGTCCCAGCGGAGGGTCTCGGGCACCTGAATGCCGCTTTTCGACTTAAACAGATTCTGAAAAAAGGTCTGTGTAGTCCGCTTCTCCGGACGGGTCTCTTTATTCAATATGGTGCGAACTGCTTCACCCTGCCGGTTCTCTACAATAAACTCATAGCCTTTTATATACCGACTCTCTTCGATCGAGAGATTGAACGAGAGCGCATCCTGTACTCCGTCGTTATTCGGTGAAAGATAGATCTGGGCATCGGGGATCACATTCGCTTTCATCTCTTCGGTCAGCTCTTCGGCTGCTGCTGCGTCTCCTTTTTCGGGGGCATCTTTGGCGGAATCCTCACCGTCGACTACATACAGCGGCTCAACTGTTCTCTTGAGCCTGTTTTTACGCACCGACAGGCTGGCGAGTTTGGCCGTGAACATCTCTTCCCGTAGGTCACCAGGTCCATCCTGGAGATACTCTGCTTCACCTGCCCGAGCCTGATCCGAAGCTTCATCTGTCTCAGCCTCAGAGTCTCCAGACTCGGATTCTTCAGCCTCCGCTTCCGATTCGGTTTCATCCTGGTACTGGGTTGTCATGCCGCTCAAATCGATCTCGATTTTCGGCGGGGCGGTATCGATTCTGCCGATCGGCACCGTCAGTCCGGCCCCTACCGCCCACAACTCGGTGGTGAATGGAGCTGCACTTATATACGGCTGGAGTTCGTTCTGGGTAAACCGCTCGGCCGCGGAGAGGTCTTCGGGGGTTTTGTCGGAAGTATCGGCTCCCGGCGTGTAGGTGTAACCCAGTGTCACTGAGGGAATCAGCTCTCCGTACTCTCCGTCGAGCACTGACTCGGCATTTATACGCGTACCAACCGAGGCTTCGAAGCCGAAACCTACTTGGAATTTCACTCCGGTCGACCAGATTACATTGGAGTATTCGGGCACGGAGAGCTCACTCAGCAGCCGCCCTTCAACCTTGTCGGTACTGAGAAATCTTCCGTTGATTCCGCCGGAAACCGAATACAGCGGCCTCCGCAGGCTTTCTATCGAGCTGTACCCGAGGTTATTCAGTGCAAGCGACCAGCGGACGTCATCCATAAACCAGAGCGACGGCCGCAGCCGGATAAGTCCGAGATCGGCACCTATTCCGAACTCGGGCCCCTGGGCCATAGTCGCACCGAGACCCACACCTACCAGGGTATCGGGATAAATGTCCTTGGCGAAGGAGCCGTGGAGGGAGAGTCGGTTGCCCGTGTCGAGGCTGTCGAATGTGGAACGCATATACCCGGAGTTCCAGGTGAACACCCCGACTTTGGTCGGGATAGTGTGTCCAAAATTCAATGCGTGCCCTTTCCAGCCGGAAGAGGTCTCATCATTGCCGAACAGGGCCACGTAATTGCCGTCGAAGGTTATTCTCTGTGCAAGCGCGGCCGAGGCCGGGTTTTGAATACTGCTCTGTGGAGGCACCATAAGGGTGCTCGTATTCGCCGGACCGAACAGACGCGGCGAGTACAGCTCCTGCAGTTTCGGTTGAATATCAGCACCAAGTGCCGAAACAGTCACTACGCAAACTAAAATGAGTAGGAATAGGTATTTCTTTCTTGTCATGGTTTAAATGTAGCCTCTCTGTTCTAAAACATCAACGTTATTTTTATAAAGTTCCTCCAACGACTCCATCTCCTCTATAGATAGATACGAAAATAGTTTCCGCTGGAGCTCGTTATAGAGCTGCAACAGGGGGTCGTCCAATTCATCCTCCCTTTGCTTTAAAAATAGGTATAAAGCTACTGTTTGTCTACTTTTCAGCTCAATCATAAGGTCAATTCCAGGCCTTCCTGGGCTAACATGATCTCTACGTCCTTTTTACCCACATGGCTTTTATACCAGCCGGCGGATTTTGCAATTGAAAACATCTTGCTGTCGTTGTAGAGCGGTTCATGATGAAACAATACTAAGGTATCGATATCCCACTCGGTGGCAAAATCAACCGTCAAACTGTAGGAAGAGTGGCCCCAGTCGTATTTTTCGATCGCCTCATCCAGGGTGTACTGGCTGTCGATAGCCAGAATATCAACATTGCTGAAAAAGCGGTGATTCTCCTCGGTCCGGGCGAAATCGTCGTCCCGCAGCTCCGTATCGGTGGCGAACAGAAACGCACCATCGCTGTCCGCCACCTTATAGGAGAAGGATTTTCCCGGATGCTGCATCTGCCGCCAGCTCACCGTGGATGCCCCGATCTTTACTTCCCGCTCCTCGAGTTTATGAAAATGAAAGCGAGCCTGCATGGTGTCGAGTGTAATCGGGAAATAGGGCGGCCTCATCTGATCCCGCAGTATCTGCTCGACGTTGTCGATAGGACTGTAAATGTGGATTACGGTGTTCTTATCGAAGGCCGGTGAAAAGAATGGAAAGCCCTGGATATGATCCCAATGAAAATGGGTAAAAAAAAGATGAAACACCTTCGGCGTCGGCTGCTCCCGGATGACAGAGTTTGCGAACCTGAAAATACCGGTTCCCGCATCGATTATTATGACATTGCCGTCTTTGGTGCGAACCTCAATCGAAGTGGTGTTACCGCCGGTTGTGCCGAACAGATATGGCGGCAGATGCGCCAGGAAAAGCTCTTTGGCCTCCGGCGAAACCAGGTCCTGCGGTGTAATTCGCTCTACTACCGCAGAGATCTTGCGCCTGACCTCATCCGGTGTGAGGGGTGTCGGTATTGACCCCCGGACTCCCCAGAACCGTATCTTCATACACGCTCTCCTTGCAGCTTTCGAAGCTCTTGAGGGGTAAGCAGCACGATCGGTTCTTCCTCGCGTCGGCTGAGCCACTCCTCTATGTCTTCATAGCTGTGCAGGGGCCCGCGGTTTACCCCGGGACATGCGGACTGCAGGGCATCCCAGTTGTGCCGGCTTTCAAGGTACTCCGGCCAAAACGGGTAACTGCGGCATTGCAGGGGGCGATCGCGGTACACCAGACAGCCCTCCGCAGTCCAGAAAATACAGTCGTAATTCTCTTTTTCTATTAAGCTCAAACGATAGGTACCGTGAATATATACTCCGCGACAGTATTGGGAAACAAACTCAGTCCGGCTCAATCCCATGGCGGTTTCCAAACGCATTAAATCGTTATAGGAAAGAAATACGAAGCCCGGTTCGTGACGACAGCAGTTGGAACAGCGCTGACACTCGAAGTGTAAGCCTTCTCGATAAAAAACATCTCCCATCCCTACTCCCTGGCAAGAGGATTTGTCCTCTCAATATAACTCATTTCAGCCGCAAAAAAAAGGCCTTCCTGTTCTCAGGAAGACCTACATAAAAACTATGGGGAGAGAAGGATTCGAACCTTCGAAGGCGAAGCCAACAGATTTACAGTCTGCCCCCTTTGACCGCTCGGGAACCTCCCCATCGCTCGAAAACGAACTTACTAAAAAGTTAATTTTTTGTCAATACGAACCGGATGTCTTTTTTTTCCCGGGAAGATATTTCGTCTCCCTGTCATTGACTGCCCGGTTGAAAACAGCCGCCTGTCAGATTCGAACTGACGACCCCGAGATTACAAGTCACGTGCTCTGGCCAGCTGAGCTAAGGCGGCATATTTGATGTAATTGGCCTATTTATAGCAGATATGCAGAATCATGGCAATAGGAATGTCACTTGTCGATTTTAGCCGTCTGTCGCCATGTCCGCCATGCAATAGGCATCAATGATTCAGAGCTTCGTCAGGACCAGTGTCCGGTCGGCCAGGACGGCCACGGTATGCTCGAAAACTGCAGTGCGGGATTTATCGCAGGTTCGATATTCAAGCTCGCCTTCTGCGGCACATATTGTCCCGTCCCCGGGGGTCAGCACCGGCTCGACTGTAAACACCATCCCCGGCACAATCGGCGCCCCAACTCCCAGTTCCCCATTAGAGAACACGGCCGGACCTTCGTGGAGGTTCCGTCCGATTCCGTGGCCGATCAGATTCTCGATCACTCTGCAGCCGCACTTCGTGGCCACCGCTTCTATCTCCGCGCCGATGTCTCCGATTCTCCCGCCGGCCTGTGCCCGTGCAATTCCGCGGGCGGTTGCAGTACGGGCAGCCCGGATCAGCTGTGCGTGCTCCGGAGTTACCATTCCCACCGGGAGGGTTACCGCCGCATCGCCGTACCATCCGTTTACCATCATCACCAGGTCGAGGGTCACAATGTCCCCGGTACGCAGCATATAGCCGCCGGGGGAGCCGTGCGCGGCAACATCGTTCACAGAAATCGAGAGATATGTCGGAAAGTCCGGAAACCGCGTTATGGTCCACTTGGAGGAGTAGAACTCGATCCTGCGCCGGCATAACAACTCTAAGTGGGCGGTGGTGGTACCCGGACGCACCGCAGGTTCCAACTCTTTCAGTATGCGGGCCACTAGATGAGCGGCCCGGGAGATACGCAGGATCTCT
>JAASTM010000546.1 GCA_021767325.1 Spirochaetales bacterium | reverse complement strand
TGATCTGCACGGTTGCCACATTCGGATATTCTATCGCTTTCAGTCCCTCTTCCACTTTTTCTACACTGACTCCGAGATGGCGGATTTTACCCTCGTCTTTCAGGCGGTCAAACAGCCCGAAAATCTCCGGCCGGTAATATACCTCCGTGGGCGGACAGTGCAGCTGAATCAAATCCAAGCGCTCGAGACCGGTATTTTTCAGGCTCTCCTCGACAAAGCCCCGCAGCACTTCCGGCGTATAGCCTTCCGATATGTGCGGGTTTATTTTTCGCCCGCACTTAGTGGCGACATACACCTGCTCATCGCGGCTGCGCACTACCCGGCCGACGGCTGCCTCGCTCTGCCCGTCCTCATACACATCGGCCGTGTCGATAAAATTGATTCCGTTATCAACTGCCTCGTGGAGAATACGATCGGCATGCGAAGCATCAAAACCGGTACCCCACTTGCCACCTACCTGCCATGTACCTAATGAAACCTCGGAAACCTTGAAATTTGTTTTTCCTAAGCGGCGATATTTCATACTGCCTCCTCAACACTATTTTGAATATGGTTCTCGGCTCCCCTCGCTGTCCTTTTGAATATGAAAATCGAACTCCAGAAACACCATCATTCCTTCGAAGTTGTCGTTCTCCAGCCCGCTCGGTCTCCAGTAATCTTCCCATCCATCCTCGATGGTGATCCTGGAAAAACGGCAGCTCAACATCGAACTGATTCCTGAGTCCTTTTTCTCAATAGAGCCGAAGGATATAATTCCGTTTCCGCCTTTCAGTTCCTCAGCCCCAACGGTATAGTTCAAGGGAATAATGGATGTATCGGTCGGCGCCGATTCCTTCACGTTTACCCACACATACTCGAATTCGAGCAAAAGCTTCTGCCCCACGGCAGCGTCCCCACCGGGAAGCAGCCGGATATGTGCATGTGGTTCGATTGCCGAGCCTTCCCGATAAGAGTGGGGCAACTGAACATGAAAATAGGCGTTTTGAAATAATCCTTTTCCGTCCCGTCCGTGATCAAACCCATAGCCCCAAATGCCACTATACGATTGACTGCGTTGCGAATTGCCATACAGCCGAATCTTCTTCGGGGCCTGTGTATGCTGGAGTTCGCCCAGACTTACCATATCGGCAGTTACTCTGACATCGTCCCACATATTGCTTCACTCCTTATCTTCCGTATGAGATACATGATACTAGTTCGGGCCCGTTTTCGCAAAATTTTTGCCTTCTTTGAATTTTATAATTACTATTCATAGCAAGATAAAACAAACGGAGGTTCTCCGATGATAAAAAGATATCCGTGCCTTATTACAATTCTATTCATTTTACTTATCCTTACCCTGCTGGCCGGCTGTTCGCGATCATCTCAATCGGAGACACCGCCCTCGTCAGCACAAGCAGCGCAGCCTATAGCAGTCGAAGCCCTCGAGGTAACCCAGGGAACGCTCATCAGCGAAATCAAGGGCTCCGGGACCATATCCGGAATCAGAGAGGCAATGGTAGTGAGCCAGACTCAGGGAATCATCGAAGCGGTGAGTTTTGAACTTGGCAATCAAGTGTCTAAGGATGATGTACTGGTGCAGGTAGACTCAGAAATTGCCCGCTTAAATATGGAGCAGGCCAGAGAGCAACTGGAGAATGCCCGCATCGACTATCAGACAAAGGAGAATCTGGTGGAAAAGGGCGGAGCCTCCCGCGCCGATCTGCTGCGAGCCCGCAGTGCGCTCCGCGGCGCTGAGGCCAGGTACAAACAGGCCCAGAAGGCCTTCGAAGACTGTTCCATCACCTCTCCAATCTCTGGATTCATTGCGGAAAAACAACCTACTGCCACCATTGGAAACTATCTTTCGCCCGGTATGCAGATAGCCAAGGTGGTCGACCTCTCTGCTCTCCGGCTACGGATATCGGTCGGAGAGGGAGTGATCGGTCAAATCCGCGAAGGCAGCCAGGCTACGGTAATTATCCCAGCCGCCTGCGAAGGCAAATCGCACATAGCTGAAGTAGTGGCAATCGCCGCCGGCAGCGACCCCGGGACCGGCAGCTATCCGGTGATACTCGAGTTCGAAAACAGATGCGGTCCGGCGGTAAAATCCGGCATGTCCGCCGAGGCAACAATAATACCTGCAGTAGAGGCACAACACCTTATCATCCCCTCAGTGGCGCTTGCCAGAAGAAACGGAGAGGATGTAGTCTTTGTTGCCGACGGGGGAAAAGCACGGGTACAGCCGATTCAGACCGGGCGCCGAATCGGGAACCGGGTCGAGGTACTCGAAGGGCTGCAGTCAGGAGATCTCTTAATAATTTCCGGCATAACCAGTCTCAGTGATGGTGACGCGGTGAATTCAACTACTATCGGAGAAAGCGGGAGCCGAAAATGAGTATAGGTTCATTTTCAGTCCGTAACCCGGTATTAATCAATATTCTGATGGTGACCCTGTTAATTCTGGGAATTTTCAGTGTAGTGCGACTACCGAAGGAGCAGTTCTCCGAGGTACCCTTCTTCTGGGCTAATATCATCGTCCCCTACCCCGGGGTTTCGGCCGAAGACGTAGAGGAAACGGTTACCGTTCCCATAGAAAACCAGTATAGAGACATCGAAAACCTTAAGCGAATTCAGTCAGTCACCAGCGAAGGTCTTTCGGTG
>JAASTM010000545.1 GCA_021767325.1 Spirochaetales bacterium | reverse complement strand
CACAGCCGACGTGGTCTGGTGGCGTACCGACCGCTTTCTGGAGGAGAAGGATGAGGATAGTTCAACCGCATTTAATGGCTGAAATCGACCGGCTCGCGCAGGAGGAGTACGGTATTTCCGGGCTGCTTCTGATGGAAAATGCAGGTATAAAGGCCTTTCAAGAGTTTCAGAAAGAGTGGATCGGCCTCCGGGGCTGTGAACGGCCGGCACGACTGCTGTTTTTAGCCGGGGGAGGGAACAACGGCGGGGATGCGTTGGTGATGGCCCGGCAGGCTTTTATTTCCGGCGAGTACGATGTCAGAGTTCTTCTGCGGGGCAGTAAAATGAACGCGCAGATGCAGGTGCATCACAAGATTGTCCGCAGTCTCGGAATTCCGGTCTGCGTGTGGGAGGACGATCAGCAGGCCTCCCGCGAGGAAATCAAACGGGCGGATGTGCTGTTTGACGGCATCAGCGGAACGGGTATCAGCGGGGCATTGCGGGGGAGTGCCGCCGAAATGGTGACGGCAGTGAATGAGGCCGGCTGCGGGTATGTTGTGGCTATCGATGTTCCCAGCGGCTTGAGTGATACCTTCCGCACCGGTTATCCCGCGGTACAGGCCGACCTCACCCTGACGATGGGGCTGCCGAAGGTCCCGCACTTCACTCCCGCCGGAAGAACTTATGTCGGAAACTTGAAAACTGTTCGCCTGGGGTTCCCTCCGCAACTCCTGGAGCAGCCGCCCGCGATGAAGGATACCTATCCCGGCTGGCTCATCGAGGAGAGCGGAAGAGAAGAATTCGGGCCGGAGGCCTACAAGAATGTCCGCGGCCATGCAGCCCTGTGGGCCGGACGTGTCGGAACCACCGGTGCCGCTGCCTTGGCGGCTGAAGGTGCCGCCCGGGCCGGAGCCGGACTCGTTACCCTATACACCGACCGGGAAGTTTATCCTGTGATGGCCGGAAAACTGTCTGAAGTTATGGTGCGCCCATACGAACAGACTCAGGATGATGCAAAGCCGTCGCCGGAGGATATCGGCGCACGGTTTTCAGCTCTCTTGGCTGGTCCAGGCTGGGGAACGGGCGGCCGGAATGATACCCTCGACAGCCTGCTGCGGAGCGGAGTGCCGGGAGTCATAGACGCCGACGGAATTCATGTTTTCCGGTCCTTGTGGGATCAGCTGGGCAGTCAAAGCCTGCGGGACAAGACTGCCGGTGGCTGGATTCTGACTCCCCATCCGGGGGAATACCTGGCCCTGGTCAAGGGCAGCGGCTTCGAAATCGATAAAGCCGCACTGCTGGGAAACCCCTTGGAAAGTGTAATGCCGTTGGCCCGGGAGCTGCAGGTGACAGTGGTACTGAAGAGCCATGTAGTCTGGATTGTCTCCCCAGAGGGTGAGTTTGCGGTGGTCGATGGGATGAACCCCGCTATGGGAACCGGCGGATCGGGGGATGTGTTGGCCGGGGTGATAACGGGAGTTCTGGCGGCGGGGATTGCAGCCTTCGAAGCGGCCTGGCGCGGGGCAGCCCTGCATCAGGCGGCGGGAAGACTTGCTTTCCGCAGAGAGGGCTGGTTTCTGGCCGGCGACTTGGCAAAGGCGGTCTCGCTTATCCGCGGAGGAGCGTCCGGTGAGCGGACAGAATGAGCTCGATGACAGTAACGAATTCCAAAAACGGGTCGCCTCCGGAGAAATAAGGTATCACAGCCGGGATGCGGCCCCCGAGCCGGAGAGAGAACCGCCACAGCGCAGACTGCGTGTGGGCGGCGTGTTCAAAAAGAATCCAACCCTCCTGATCATTCTGTTGGACATCGTGCTCGTACTGGTGATCCTGGTTATTGTGTTTCCACTCATTCGGCCGGACAGTGAAGTCGATAATTTCTTGGGATACGAAATCTCGCTGCACGGATATCTGAATGAGGGTGAAGTGCAGGTGAGCCTGGTCATGCAGCCGAACCCCTCAAAACTGGAGGCAAGCACTGAAAATCTGCAGATAGAGTTCAGAGTGCTGGAGAGCAACAGTACTGTGCAAACTTCCATTGCTACTGCTGCAGCGGGATCGGAGAATCTCGAAACCAGAATTGTACGTGAGAGAATTGTGCTGCCGAATGATTACGGAACAGCTGAAGAACTGAGTGTCAGGGCAACTCTCAGCGGAAGCAAAGAAAGGCTGACTTTAGAAAAAAAGATGCGACAATAGAGCTTGACGATGCTATATTGATTATATAATTTGGTAATATCAAATGAGTGGGGGGTCCTATGGTACAATTTTATCTACTTGCAGTCATTTTGAATATTCTGGGCGGTCTCATCCTGGCAGCGCCACTGTTCCAAGAGAAAATTCCGATGCTGGAAAATTTTCACGAAGCCCTTAGGATCAATATCGCCTCACGGATGATTTTTATCATATTGTCGGTGGCAGTTGGTATTTTCAAAATTTTGAGTGTAACCCGCGGTGATGTCGCCGTGGTGGGAGATCTCTTGCCGGCACTCAGTCTGCTCCTCATGTCAGGTGTATTTTTCCTCGATTATTATAAGGAGCAGTCAGAAGTAGGGTCCTCGCTGATTGACAAACTCCAGCGGATTTTTGTGGACAACAAGAGCAGCATCGGTATCATACTGGTTATAGTCGGCTTGCTGCATTTCCTCTTCCCCAGGGTCTTGT
>JAASTM010000027.1 GCA_021767325.1 Spirochaetales bacterium | reverse complement strand
TCGTACCCCTCGTACTCTTTCAGCCGTTTCTCCGCATCCTGCTCGGTGGAGGCCGGCGGAATGATTACGCGGTCGCCGATCAGTTCGTTATCGGGCCAATTGGCCGGGGTTGCTACTCCATTATCGTCGGAAACCTGCAGTGCTTTCAGAGAGCGGAGTACTTCGTCCATGTTGCGTCCGATTTCCTGCGGATAGTACAGGACCAGGCGAACAAAGCCCTTGGGGTCGATGAGGAATACCGCCCGAACGGTATTGGTGCCTTTTCCGGGGTGCACCATTCCGAGAGCCTGGGCTACTTTACCCATCTCATCCGCGATAATCGGAAAGGGAATTTTTACATCGAGTTTGTCATTGATCCATTCGGTCCATTTGATGTGGCTGTGGACCTGGTCAATCGAAAGCCCGAGAAGCTCCGCACCGGCTTTATTGAACTCTTCGGCCTTTTTGGCGAACGATACGAACTCTGTGGTACATACGGGAGTGAAATCTCCGGGATGTGAAAAGAGCACAATCCATTTTCCTTTGTAATCGTGGGGAAGTTTTTTCACACCGTGGGTCGTTTTCACTTCCATTTCCGGGAATTTGTCTCCTAACAGTGGCATGTTTTGTTCCATTTGTCTCTCCTTCTAAAAATAAATATTACAATAATCGTAACGATTACTAATTATAGTTTAAAAAATATTAAGAGTCCTTGTGCGCCTCCTCATTTTTTTGGCACTCTTTGCAGATACCGAAAAAGTCGATCTTGTGTCCGTCTACCAGGTGTCCTGATTCTGCTTGAGCTATTTGTTCGAGGTCCTCCTTCGGATCGATAGTGAGGTCGTACACCTTATTGCACTTTTGACAGATAAAATGATAATGCTCATACACATCGGCGTCGTACCGGTCGAATGTACTCCCATACTGAAGCCGCTTCACCTTGCCCTGCTCGACCAGAATATTCAGATTCCGATACACTGTCCCCAAGCTAAGATTCGGAAATTCATCCCGTATACCGTCGAAGACCATCTGGGCGGTCGGATGAGAGTCAGTGGATTTGAGATACTCAAAAATGTATTCGCGCTGTTTGCTCTTTCTGTATACTGTTTCTGCCATAAATAATCCTTAATCGGAACGATTACTAATTTAATACAAACGCTGGGTAGTGTCAAGAATATTTGGGAGAAGTGCTAAAAAATCAGCTCGAAATGGGAGTATTATCTGAATACAGTGAAGTGCGGGGTATGTGAAGTCGAAATTCAGTGCCTGCTGATCTGTTTACAGAGAGGTGTGCTTTGAGCTGTTGGGCAAAACTCTGTACTAAACTGAGTCCGAGAGATTCGGTGCTGTTGAGGTCAATGTCTTTGGGCAGGCCGATACCATTGTCCTTTATAGAGAGAACGTAGAACTCATTATCTTGTTCATAAAATTGAATACTCAAAGTGCCTGTGCGTCCATCAGGAAAAGCGTACTTCAATGCATTTATAACCAATTCGGTAATAAGAAGAGTAATCGGAATAGCAGTATCAATCGTTATGTCCACCGCTGTAATGTGCTGCTCCACATTCACGGAAGTGTCATTACTCGAGACAGAGTCTATCAACAGGGGTATCAGCTCTGCGAGGTATTCCTGAAAGTCGATGCTCTTCAGATCTACCCCTTTGTAGAGCTTTTCATGGACTAATGAAATTGAATGCACTTTTCCCTTCAGTTCTAATAGGATAGCCTTGTCACGATCGTCGTGTACTAAATCCTCCTGCAGCCCAATCAGGCTGGCAACTATTGCCATATTGTTTTTGATGCGATGATGAATCTCTTTGATGAGGAACTCTTTCTCATCTATGGAAGCCCGTAACTGCTGTTCAACCGCTGTACGGCGCTCGATTTCAGAGTGCGCCCGCTGCTGCTCACGGCGGTAATCGGTAATGCGCTGGTTCAATTCGCTTACGTCTTCAATGGAGAATAGGGCATGCACGTTTTCTGTTTCATCAGAAGGAAGAATGGTCAGCTTGACATGTTGAATCTGGGGTTCGCCGTTGTAGAGTGTAGCCGGAAAGAGATTTTTGTGCAGCTGAGAGGAGAACACCACCGGTGCCGAATCGGCAAACACCGAATCGATGCGCTGGGTATAGTATTCGTTGGCAAACCGGGGACAGAACTGGCGGATGTCTTTGCCGAGGGTTGCGGCACGGGGAATACCCGTCCAGTCCTCCAGACACTCGTTCCAGAAAATAACGGTAAAGTTTCTGTCTATTACACACATGCCGGTAGGCGCATAATCGAAGAGCTGATATTTCATTCTTGAATTCCGTGAAAATCCTCAATTTTCTGTATCAGCTCATCAAAACTCTTTAGAGCAAACACCAGTACCAGGGTTCCCTGTATCTGCATCTGGGCAATAGTAAACTGGGTTTGAGCACAGATTAGCACCGGGATATCCTCCGAGCTTTCCTCGCTCTGCCGCATATGTGCGGTAATCTTGGGTACATCACCCTCTAAATACACCGGTAGAGAATATTTCAGTGAGAAGGAAAAAAGATTGCTGATCGTTCCCATCACCGAGTTGAGGACCACATTACCAATCTCCTGAAGCGTTCCGGAGCGCATTTCATCCAAAGCATCTTGACGGGGTTCATCTCCCATGACCAGAGAGACCAGTTTGGAGGCATCGCTGGTTGGAAACACCAGTTCGACACTTCCTGAAAAATTACCCCGGTACTTCATCTCTACCGCGGATAAATCCTCGGACTCTATGTGTGGAAAAATTTGATCCATCTGACCGGGTTTTAGTATCTTGATGCTGGGTACCTTGAGTTCGATGTGGGAATGAAGCATGCTATTCAAAACGTCAGCACCACGCCCCACACCGATGTTAATGAGTTCCTTGAGAGCTTCTTGCTGTAAGTGTGTGATGTGAACAGAGTTGAACTGCGACATTACAGGAGTTCCTCGATAGCAGCAATCAGATCTTCCCGGCGGGGAGGCTTCCGCAGGAAATTCGCAGCTCCCAGCGCATAGCAGCGCTGCTGTGTCGTTTCCTGGATATCTGCCGAAAGTACTATGACCGGCGGGGCGAGAGTAAGCTTTTTCAGTTCCTCCAGCACCGCCTGGCCGTCCGGGTGCGGCATTAACAGGTCGAGCAGAATAACTTGGGGCGCTTCGCTTTCAATCAGGTCAAGAGCCTCTCGGCCTCCTTTGGCCTCAACTATAGAGTAGTCTTCTCCCGATAATAGTGTTTTAATGCCGTGCCGGGCAATGAACGAGTCGTCCACCAGCAAGATAGTCTTCATGTAAGAGTTCCCATGTACGTAATATACTACAGTATACCGGCATAGAAAAGGCTGGAGAACTTGGGCTCACTCATTATTCCGGAATTCAGACAGCCGGAGGCTCGGGCGGCTGCGGAGCTTCGCCACCTTCCGGAACAAAAATGAGGGCTCTGGAGTTGATGCAGAAGCGCAGGCCCGTGGGCTCCGGACCATCCGAGAATACATGTCCCAGGTGTGAACCGGATTGGCTGTCTACGACCTCAAGGCGATACATCCCGTGGCTGTAGTCTTCAACCAGAACCACGGCATCATGGGATATCGGCTCATAGAAGCTCGGCCATCCCGAACCGGAGTCGAATTTTGCCTCCGAGTGGAACAGCGGCTGCGCAGAGGCCGCCGAGTAGTAAATGCCCCGCTGGTGATTGGTGTAATACTCACCGGTAAAGGGACTCTCGGTTGCCTTTCGCCGTAAAATGGCATATTGCTTCGGGTTCAGAATTTTCCGCCATTGTTCATCTGTAAACTGCATTGGAAACTTCGGAAGTTTGTCAGCTTTATATACGTTATAGTCACGAAACATAGATATGTCTCCTTTCGTCCTTTAGTTACTCTAAAAATACTAATAGTTGAGTAAAAAGTTAATTACTGGCTAAAATCCTGGCTTTTTTGAAGCAAATGAGCCCCGTCAACACTCTATAAGAGAGTACGCACTTTTTTATAGAGGAGGCGCTTATGCTCATTCCCCCATTTTGTCCCAACGCGGATTGTCCCTGTCACACTGACCTGCCAGAAGGCGAACAGTGGTTCTATCTTGCCGGATCCTATGATACCAAGGCCTTCGGCACGGTCACTCGCTTTCGCTGCCAGAGCTGCGGCAAGACCTTTGGCGAACAGACCTTTCGTCTTGATTACTATGCCAAACGCAAACTCTCTTATCAGAAAATCTTTCAGCACCTGACCAACTGCGGTGGAATCCGTGCCACCGCCCGGATTATTGGCGTCCATCACTCAGCCATCACCAACCGCGTAGGTCGCATGGCCCGGCAGGCGATGGCTCTGCAGGCCGAGCTTATCGCCGATTTCACTCCAAAGGAAGCACTGGTCACTGACGGCTTCGAAAGCTTTGTCAGCGACCAGTATCAGCCGAACAACTTCAACCTGCTGGTGGGAAAGTGGTCACAGTTTCTCTTTGGCTACGATTATTCGCACCTCAGACGCAAGGGCCGAATGACTGAAGAGCAGAAAATGGAGCGCGATCTGCGGGAGGAGAACTACATTCGCGAGCGCCGGACTATCTTCCAGTCCTTTCGGCAGATAGTGGATATGGTCGAGCAGTTTGCCCAGCGGCGGGCGGCACAGGGCGTAGCCACCTGTCTCTATAGTGATGAGAAGATCGAGTACCCGAAAGTACTTGCCGAATCGGAGGTGCTGCAGGTGCTTGCGAAAGAGAAGAAGTTTTTTCACTACACCTGTTCATCGAAGGCAGAGCGCACAACTGAGAACCCTCTCTTTGCTGTGAATTACTATGACCGGGAGCTGCGCAAGGACAATGCCGATCATGTGCGCGAGACGGTGCGCTTTTCACGGAACGTGAACAACGCGCTCGAGCGTTTTGCTTTGTATCAGTTGTACCACAACTTCTTCAAGCCATACCGGATTGACCACGTGGAGAAGAGGCACTACACCCACGGCGAGGCGGCGGGTATCGATGGCCACCTGATCCGGGAGAGCCTGCAGGACATCTTTTCGATGAGAAGGTTCTTCACACATGTAAAGCTGAAACTAAGCTGGTCGCAGATGATAGTTTGGGCGCGGATGACCGGCACTCTTGAAAAGCACGATGGGGTATTCTGGCCGAAGTATGTGTGGATGTGAGATTCAGGCTGTACTCGCTGTGAGCGAGTGAAATTTTCCACGCCAGGATTGTAGCCACTAAGTATTGCTTAGCTGCTATATTTTGCCTTTCGCCTTTCGATTCTCCGCTGACGACGTCTGAGGCGGAACTGCTTTATATCGTCGAATATTCCGTATAGACACGGGATGAACAGTAATGCGGTGATGGTGGAGAATATGAGGCCGAAAATTATGGTGCTGGCCATTGGTCCCCACACTACCGAACGCCCCCCTATACCGATTGCGGTCGGGATAAGGCCGGCGATAGTGGTAAATGAAGTCAGCAGGATCGGCCTAAGACGGGTGGTCGAGGCGCGCAGAACCGCATCGAAGGTGCTGTAGTTTTCCTCGCGAAGATTGTTGATGAAGCTGATCAGGACGATTGAGTCGTTTACCGCGATTCCTGCCAGCGCTACTCCGGCGTACATTACGGTGGTCGAGAACGGCGTGCCGGATAAGACCAGATAAAGAATAACCCCGGCGAAGGCAAAGGGAACTGAAAACAGGATCAGGAAGGGCTGCCCGTAAGAGCGGAATTGGGTTCCCAAAATAATGTAGATGAGAAATACCCCTATTAGGAAAATCCGCAGAATTTGTATCAGCAGGTTGTTGAATTCGGCAAACTCTCCGCCTACGAGGAACTCCGTGCGCGAGTCGGACGGTGCGAAAGTCTGGTTGTAGAACTTCTCTATCTCCGCATTGATCTGCCGTATGCGCTCCTCGTTGTAGGCCTCGGCTTCAATTGTGACCTCACGCTTTCCGTCGATGCGCTTGATGGATGCAATGCCGGTGGACTCCTCGATGGTGCAGACCGAGTTGAATGGTATTAGATTCCCGCTGGGGGTAGGAATTTTGAGTTGCTGCAGCTGGTACACCGAATCGATGTTGCCGACATTGTACTGCACCAGTACGTCTATCTCCTCGTTTTCCTTAAAGATCGTCGTTGCGGTAACCCCGTCGATAGAGCTGCGGATGTAGCGGCCAACCGCTGCGGTACTGAGTCCGTACCTGGCTGCCTGGGACTGATTTACCCTGATTCTGAGCTCCGGGGTTCCACCCTCGATATTGTCTCTGATGTTGTAGAGCTCCGGGTATTCGCCCAGTTTCTGCTGAACCGCCCGAGAGATGTCGATGAGCCGCTGGTAGTTGTCACCCTGAACCCTGAAGGATATGGGTGGATCGGTAGGAGGACCGGTGGTTGCTTTTCTGTAGCGGACCTTCTCCGGCCCGGGGATGTCAGCACTCAGCTGTTCAACATCGCGGATGATGGCGTTGATAGAACGGGTTCTTCCGCGGTCGCGCTCCTTCAGGTCGACAATGATTTCGGCTACGTTGCTCTTACTGGTAGTGCTGGTTCCGCTTTCGGCAAAGCCGATGGTGCTGTTGACAGCCAGTACTTCTCCCTCGCCGATCAGCGGCAGCAGTCTTTCTTCGAACCTTGCGACGATTGTGTTGGTTTTCTCGCGCGGGGTGCCGGCCGGCATCTCGATATCGATGTAGAAGAGAGAATAATCTTCGGCATTGAACAGGTCCTGCTGCACTGTACCTGTCAGGCCCAGTAGAAAGATCATGACAATGATCATTCCCAGTACGGTGAGCTTTCTGCGTGTGTACAGGGCCGAAAGCAGTTTTTGATAGCGGCTGCGGAGGACTTCAAAAAAGCGTTTGGTTTTTTTCTTTGATTTACTGGCCCAGTCTGCAAAATGCACCGGCAGAAACACCAATGCTTCGAAGGTAGAGGCGAACAGTGCCACCGACACAGTCAGCGGAATAACTCGCAGAAACTTGCCGATAGTACCGGGCAGAATCATAAGGGGCAGGAAGGCTGCAATAGTGGTTGCGGTGGCGGCAACTACCGGCCAGACCACCTGATTGGTTCCTTCTATCGCGGCGTCGATTCGAGAAAGCCCCTCTTGCTGCAGCCGGTAGCTGTTCTCAATAATCACGATTGCATGATCAACAATCAAGCCCAGGACCAATACCAGTCCGAAGAGTGTATTAGTATTTAGACTCTCGCCCATATATTCGAGCAGCAGGAAGGTGATCGCAAAAGTCACGGGTATACCAATGGCCGTAATAAGTGCATTCCGGAGTCCGATAAACAGAAACAGAATAATCACCAATAGTATGAAGCCTACCAGAAAGTTATTCAGCAGTGTATTGATACTGTCTTTGATTTGAACGGTTGAGTCGTTGAACACGGTAATGCTCATTCCGCTCGGCAGCTCCCGCTGAAACTGATCTACTACCTCTTTTACCCCGCCGGTTACAGTAAGACTGTCTCCGCCGGAAACCTTTGAAATTTTGAAGTTTATCGAATGGACACCATTGAAGCGCGCCCGGGTTCCCTCGGTATCGTAGATTTCACGTACAGTGGCCACATCGTTTACCTGTACCGACCCGCTGCGGGTGGTGCGGACTATCAGCCGCTCGAACTGATCCGGCTCCTGCAGCTTGCCGACCGTTCGCAGGAGATATTCACGGTTGGGGGTTCTGAGGGTGCCGCCCGGTACGGTGGTATTGCTCTGGCTGACAGCGTTAATTACAGAGTCAATAGGGATTCCCAGAGCTTCCAGTTTTTGAGCATCCGCCTGGATAAGGATTTGCCGGTCGCGGCTGCCCACGACTTCGATATTCGAAACATCCGAAACATTCTGAAGCTGCTCCTCGAGCTGTTCGGCCTGTGCGTTGAGGGTGTCGTATTCAACATTCCCGCTGAGGATGACCTCGATAACCGGCAGGAAATCAGCGGCCGAAAAATCATCGATCTCCTCCTGAAGCGTACCATCCGGCAGATCTACCTTGCTGAAGCGGGTCTGTACCTCCTGAAACAGCTTGTCGAATTCTCTTTCCGATATCCCGTCGTCGAATTCGATTCTGACCAACGAAAGTCCTTCGCTGGTGACTGACTGAATTCGCTTGAGGTTTTCGATATCTCTATACTGGTTTTCGACGGGGACGGTAACCGTTTCCTCTACGTCTTCGGCCGAGACCCCGGGATAGGGAACTATGATATTGGCCCAAAAGAAGGGTACCTCGGAGAACTGCTCCTTCGGCAAGCGCACTACACTGAAGATTCCAAGAACCAGCAGGGTCACCATCAGAATATTGATTAATACAGGATTACGAACTGAAAATGAACCTATACTCATTGCCGGCTCCCGCTTTCTCCGATCGTAGTTGATTTGACTGCATCACCATCACTGAGACTGGTTATGCCGGAAATGATTAAAAGATCTCCGGCCTGCAGCCCTTCGAGCACCTCGACCCGGGTCCCTATTCTCCGTCCGGCCTGAATCGGCTGTACCCGGGCTTTTCCCTCTTCGGCTACAAATACGACATCCTCTCCGTTTCTTCTGGCAAGTGCTGCTGAGGGGATGATAAGATGTTCCGCCTCTGTGGTGGGTATGATAGTTGCTTCGGCGGACATACCGGATTTTACCGCCGGACCGCATCTGTTTTCGAACTCGAGTATCACCGGATAGCTGCCGGTTCCGGGGTCGGTTCCGGCGGCAATTGCCACTACCTCCGCTACATACGATTCGCCTTCACAGGCGGCCGGGATAATTACCGTGGCCCGACTTCCTTCGCGGATTTGTCCAATCACCCCTTCGCCCACTGATATCTGCAGCCGGAGAGTTGAAAGGTCGACCACCTTGGCCACCTGCATGCCGGGTGAAAGAAAGTTGCCGATTGTGGCAGTAGGTTGTTTTTCGGCAATAAACCCGGAAATCGGGGAGGTGAGGGAACAGTCTTCGAAAGCTTTCTGGGCCTGTTTGTACCTGGCTTCAGCGCCGCGAAGTGCGCTGCGGGCCCGCAGCAAATCGGCGCGGGAGGCTCCGCCTTTTTCGACCAGGTTCTCTTTAGTCTGATAATCAATGCGGGCATTCTCCAGTTGCTCCCGGGCCTGCTCCATATTCAACCGCGCAATTTCCGAGTCTACCTGTACCAGTACATCATCCTTAGACACCTGGTTGCCCAGTTCGAAACTCACCGCTTCGATGATCCCCTGGGTTTGGCTTACAACCATCGCCTCACTGATTCCGGATATAGTACCGGAGCCCTTGATTTCGCTGATGAGCGTGCCCTTGGTTACCTCGAGGGCTTCGACTGCCATAGGCTGTGCCGCTTGCGCTGACTCGGGAGGTGTCTCCGATTGGGATGGTCGTGAACAGCCGGCCAGCAGGGTCAGGATAAGGAAAAAGAATAGAATAGTTATAAGGTGTGGATATCTTTTTATCATCGGAGAACCTCCGTTTGTTTTATCTTGCTATGAATAGTAATTATAAAATTCAAAGAAGGCAAAAATTTTGCGAAAACGGGCCCGAACTAGTATCATGTAACTCATACGGAAGATAAGGAGTAAAGCAATATGTGGGACGATGTCAGAGTAACTGCCGATATGGTAAGTCTGGGCGAACTGCAGCATACACAGGCCCCGAAGAGGGTTCGGCTGTATGGAAACTCGCAGCGCAGTCAATCGTACAGCGGCATTTGGGGATACGGGTTCGATCACGGCCGGGACGGAAAAGGATTGTTTCAAAACGCCTATTTCCATGTTCAGTTGCCCCACTCTTATCGTGAAGGCTCGGCAATCGAACCACATGCACACATCAGACTGCTGCCCGGCGGGGACGCAGCTGTGGGGCAGAAGCTTCTGCTCGAGTTCGAGTATGTGTGGGTAAATGTGAAGGAAACAGCGCCGGCGGATACATCCATCATTCCCTTGAACTATACGGTAGGGGCTGAGGATCTGACCGGCGGAAACGGAATTATTTCTTTCGGCTCTATTGAAAAAAGGAACTCGGGCATCAGTTCGATGTTGAGCTGCCGTTTTTCCAGGATCACCATCGAGGATGGATGGGAGGATTACTGGAGACCGAACGGGCTGGACAACGACAACTTCGAAGGAATGATGGTGTTTCTGGAGTTCGATTTTCACATTCAAAAGGACAGCGAAGGGAGCCGAGAACCATATTCAAAATAGTGTTGAGGAGGCAATATGAAATATCGCCGCTTAGGGAAAACAGCATTCAAAATTTCTGAGGTTTCATTAGGTACCTGGCAGGTCGGCGGCAAATGGGGAACCGGATTTGACGATTCGCATGCCGATCGTATTCTCCATGAGGCAGTTGATAACGGAATCAATTTTATCGACACGGCAGACGTGTATGAGGACGGGCAGAGCGAAGCAGCCGTCGGCCGGGTAGTGCGCAGCCGCGATGAGCAGGTGTATGTTGCCACTAAGTGCGGACGAAAAATAAACCCGCATGTATCGGAAGGCTACACGCCGGAAGTTCTGCGGGGTTTTGTCGAGGAGAGTCTGAAAAACACCGGTCTCGAGCGCTTGGATTTGGTTCAACTGCACTGTCCGCCCACGGAGGTATATTACCGGCCGGAGATTTTCGAGCTGTTCGACCGCCTGAAAGACGAGGGTAAAATCCGCCATCTCGGAGTCAGTGTAGAAAAAGTGGAAGAGGGACTGAAAGCGATAGAATATCCGAATGTGGCAACCGTGCAGATCATCTTCAATATTTTTCGCCAAAGGCCTTCAGAGCTCTTTTTTAACCGGGCCAAGGAAAAGGATGTCGGTTTAATTGTACGAGTACCTCTGGCCAGCGGTCTACTCTCCGGTAAATTCACCAAAGAGTCCAAGTTTGAAAAGGGAGACCACCGCTACTTCAACCGTTCGGGGGAAGCCTTTGATCGGGGCGAAACCTTTGCCGGTATCGAGTACGAGCAGGGACTGGAACTGGTCGAGGAACTAAAAGAAATTTGCGCGGACTGTCCCGAGTCGACCCTAGCGCAGACTGCACTGCGGTGGATTCTAATGTTCTCACAGGTTTCCACGATTATTCCGGGCGCCTCGAAACCGGAGCAACTGATGAGCAATATCCAGGCCTCTGATATGCCGCCGATTCCGATGGATGTGTATAATCGGATCGAAGAGCTGTATCTGCACAAAGTGAAACCGCTGGTGCATCACCGCTGG
>JAASTM010000544.1 GCA_021767325.1 Spirochaetales bacterium | reverse complement strand
TTCGAGATATTCTTTGGCCCGGCTCTTGCCGAAAGAAAAGGCCTTACTGCCGCTGCCCTGCACCTGCCGAAACATGAACCAGAAAAAGACCAGGAACAGAATCCAGGGAATCAATTCTAAAATGACTCTGCCCGGAGATATCCCCTTCGTACCGCCGGTAACCTGAACGTTGTGTTCCCGTAAGAGCATCAGCAGCTCATCGTGATAGTAGGGGATTGTTGTTTGGAAGGGTGTGGGCCCTCCGCCCTGGCTCATCAGGGTTCCCTGTATCTCGGTATTGTCCAGAATTTCAACGGATTGGATCTGATTGTTCTCCACGTAGCTGAGAAACATAGAATATGGGATTTCATTGGATGGTCCGCTGCCGCTGAACATAAACATTAAAACGAACATGAATATCAACGTTACCAGAAAAAAGAGGGCAAAGCGATTCCGCCCGAAATCAAATTTCGGCGTGTTCTGGTTGTTCTTGTTATTATTCCGATTATCTCCGCTCACTCTTCAACTCCATTATTTCATATTGAGCATCAGCTTCATTTATACTCTTTGCAAACCGGCTCCACCGGATTTTTTCCGGATAGTCGAGAGGAATCAAAGCAAGGATACCGCGCCGGTCTTCCAAAACCGCGATCTCCCCGCGCTCTTCCTGCTCTACTCCGATCTCCCGCAGAGCCTCTTTCAGTTTCTTTCTCCCGCCGTCAAGATGTATAACATCCCCTGGACGCCTCGTGCGAACTACGCAGGGCTCTTTTGCGGTGAACTCCATTGTGTTGCAGGAGAAAGGCGGCGTAGAATCAAACCCCCTGGAGCTGAATCGAAGGCTCCATCTGTTGCTGATATGTACACTACCCGCTTGTACTACAATAAGATAACTGTTTTTTTTGTTTGGGACAACTGTCCGTTCCCAAAAAAGTGACTGGCCGCGTTTTTCCATTCGGATTCCGTAGCCCTGTCCGCAGCAGCCATGGGAGCTCGAGATCGAACAGGAGCACAACTCCCTTACGAATCGATAGGGCAGACGCTGCAGAGACTCCGGGTACCACCGATTATAGAGCCTGTACAGCATGCGAACGCGGATGTAGAGCGGAAGCCGCATAAACCGGGCCCACTCATACTCGGCTGTACCGTTTTGGGCTTCGATTTCCGGAATTTCCCGCTCGCTTTCCTCCAGGACAGTCTCGACAGCTCGCATTTTGTCGGACAGCTGCAGCATAGACCTCTCAACTCCCGGAAAGGCGGTGCGGACCTGCGGAAGAAGGGTATGCCGAATGTAGTTGCGGGTAAAGGCCGCATCGGTATTGCTCGTATCTAGGCTGTAGTCGAGCCGGTTTTCACGGAGGTACTCCAGCAGTTGCGTTTTGCTGACTCCCAGAAGCGGACGCCACAGTGGGCCCTCGCTTTCCGCAATTCCCCGCAGGCCCTCCGGTCCGGAGCCCTGAAAACAGCGCATCAGTACGGTCTCCACTTGATCATCCCTGGTGTGGCCGAGGACAATGCGGCCGTCCGGCCGGCTCTTTCTCACTTTGTGCAGGTAGCGGTAACGGTACTCCCGCGCCACGGCTTCGGTTCCGAGATGGTACAGGTCGTGCCGCAGCAGATAGCCCGGCGGGAAAAACCGCATGTAGAGCGATATTCCGAGTCGGGTACAGTTTGACTGCACCAGAGCCAGTTCGCGCATCCGCTCCTGCCGGCCCCGGAGCCCATGATCGATATACACAGCCCTCAACTGCAGTCCCTGGTACTCCTGCAGCTCCCGCAGACAGACCATTAGTGACAGTAATGCAGTTGAGTCCGGCCCCCCGGAATAGGCAATACAGAGCGATTCGTCTTTCTGCACACCGGCTTTACGGGCGCTACTCTGAATCTTTGTCAGGAGAGTTTCTGCGATTGAACTCATTCATCACCTTCTCCGGCGAATTAGTTTCCAGTTGGAGGATAGCCTCTGCAGCGCGTTCGATTCCCGCCTCGATATCCGCACGCTCCTCGGAACCGGGAACTCCCAGCACGTATTTCACCACATCTCCACGAAACTGAGGACGTCCTATCCCGATATAGACCCGTAAAAAATCTTTGGTGCCGAGATGCTGCACAATCGAGGCTAATCCATTGTGGCCGGCCGTACCGCCGCCCTGCTTCACCCGTACAGTGCCGGGAGGGAGATCGAGGTTGTCGCATACCACCACCATATTCTCAGGGGCGAGCTGAAACTTGCGCCGCAGGGTGGGGATGATATTTCCGGAGTTGTTCATGTAAGTGAGGGGTTCGATGAATACCACTTTCTGCCCGCCATAGCGGCCTTCAGCGGTACTGTATTTTTTTCCAAAACTTTTTTTAAGCGCAATGCCGGCCTTTTGAGCGGCCTTCTCCACCGCTAAAAAGCCGACATTGTGGCGTGTATGTTCGTATTTTGTCCCGGGATTCCCCAAGCCAATAAAAATCAATCCGATTTTTGATCCTCGCGCCGAGGGATGCGCAGACGGGGCTACTCTTCAGCAGCCTCTTCGCCTTCTTCACCTTCAGCAGCTTCTTCGCCTTCTTCACCTTCGGCAAGTTCTTCGCCTTCGGCCTCTTCTTCACCCTCTTCAGGCAGCTCTTCTTTCTGAGTAGTTACAGTTACTACTACCTGCTCGGGGAGACTGAGGACCTTTACCCCTTTCGGTAT
>JAASTM010000543.1 GCA_021767325.1 Spirochaetales bacterium | reverse complement strand
CCGTAAGAAGAACGAACAGCGGGGCTTTCTTTTAGTCGACCTGGATAATTTCAGTGCCATTGTTGACGCTTACGGAGAGGAAATTTCGGATTATCTCTTAAAGCTGGTAGCCGACAGAATAGCCGAGGAGTTCGGCGATTCGAAACCGGTGTTTCGAACCGGAGGCGACGAGTTTGCCATAATACCTGATCAACACATCGATTCTGACGGCCTCATAGAAGTGGCCGACCGTTTAATGGATGTATTCAAACTGCCCTTTGTCATCGGAATCGATAATCTCTTTCTCAGTATAAGCATAGGCCTGGCGCTCTTTCCCGACGACGGAGATTCTCCGGAGGAGCTCTTCAAAAACGCTATGCGCGCACTATACACCGCAAAAACCGACCGGAACCGGTACACCTTTTATAGCCCGGAGATGGCCCTGAACGCCAGCCGCCGGCTCAAACTGATCCATGGCCTCAGAGAAAGCCTCAACAGAGAAGAGTTTACAATGTTCTATCAGCCGGTTTTAGACCGCTCCGGAACTGTTACCAGCGCCGAGGCACTCGTCCGCTGGACACACCCCGAGTATCAGCACATCTCTCCATCCGAGTTCATTCCGCTGGCCGAAGTAACCGGCTTGATTCTCCCGCTCAGTGAATGGATTTTGAATAGAGTAGCCGCGGATCTGGAACAGATGCAGGCCGCCGGGCTCGATCTCAAAGTCCATATAAACCTCTCGGCCAAGCAGTTCAAGGGCTACGAACTCTGCCGTAAAATCATTCAGCAATTCAGCCGCTTTCAAATCGACACCAAGTCAGTCTGTTTCGAGGTCACGGAGAGCTCACTGGTAGAAAATTTCGACTCTGTAAAAAAAGATTTAGAGTGCCTCAGACGGGAGGGATTTTCTATTTCGCTTGATGATTTCGGGACAGGCTACTCCTCTTTGAGTTACCTACGTGAACTCCCCTTCGACACCCTCAAAATCGACAAAACCTTTATTCAGAGACTCCACAATGATAAAACCACCCAGGCCCTGGTGGCCTCGATCATTCAACTCGCTCAGCAGCTCGAGTATCGAATTGTTGCCGAGGGTGTTGAACAGCTGCATGATCTGGAGTTTCTGCAGCAGCACTCCTGCGACTACTACCAGGGATACCTCATTTCACATCCCCTTCCCTTCCAAATGCTCTGCGATTTTGCATCAAACGGAGTTCAGCTCGAAGGCTTTTCGTTTTCTCCGCGCTGAACCGGTAGTGCAGCTGTTACTCCTCGAAATTCCACTCATTCGCTGAAATCACCTGTTCAGGGGCTAGCCGCGATCGCGCCGAGTGTTCGAGCTCTTTGTGCTTGTCGCTCAACTCGGAGTCTTCGCCGGGATGTGCGATTGCAATCACCGTAATAAGCACATAATCCTCGGGGATGTTGAATAGATCTTTCAGAACGCTATCTTTGAAGCCGGCCATCGGATGGGCAATCAAACCTTCATGCACCGCCTGGTACTGTAGGCTCATGACCGCCTGCCCCAGGTCGAACAGAGCGTATTCCCGCCTGTCCTTCAGGTTACAATCCAGACCCGGCTTTGTGGCCGCCAGAACAAACATCGGCGCCTTTTTAGCCCAGTAATTTCCACCCAACAGCCCTTCCTGCACCTTCGCGCGGGCCTCCGCATTGTCTACAACAATAAAACGCCACGGTTGCTTGTTAGAACAGGAGGGTGCAAAGGTAGCGGCAGCCATAATCCTGTCCCGTACCTCCCCATCAATCGGCGCCTCGCTTATTCCACGATATGCCCTGCGAGTCTCTATCTCTTTTAATAAACCCTTCATGGTCATTCCTCCCTTACAATTCCTTGATTTTCCGTTCGACCTCTTCTATTACCCAGTCGGGTGTAGATGCTCCCGCTGTCACTCCGATGCTGCTGTAATCGGCGAGCTCGTCCGATATTTCATCGGCATTTTCGATATGCCAGGACGGTTTGCCCGTCTTTTCGGCCAGTTTGTACAGCCGCTTGGTATTGGAACTGTTTTTTCCGCCGATCACCACAATTGCATCCACCTCCTCCGCCAGCCCTTTCAGTGCTGACTGACGCTCCTGAGTAGCGGGACAGATACTTTGTACAATGCTTATATCCGGATTCTTCCGGTACAACACATCACAGACCGCATCATATTCGGCTTGTGAAATAGTAGTTTGAGCAATAACCATAGTGTTTTCCGGAACATCGATTCCGGCGGCTTGCTCAGCGTTTTCAACAACCGTAATATCATCGCTGTAACTGGCAATAGCTTCGACTTCACCGTGCTTGGGATCACCCACCAAAATGATGTGGCAACCTCGACGGCAATACTCATCCACGACCCGCATCGAACGCAAAACCCGTGGACAGGTTCCGTCTATAACATTTACCCCATGGTCCTTAAGGCGATCGAAGATCTCTTTCGGCACCCCGTGGGCCCGAATAACCACCGTGCCGCTCTCTATCTCATCCGGTGAGTTCACCTGCCCGACGCCCTTCTCGGATAAACTCTCTATGGCTTGCCGGTTGTGGATCAGCGGCCCGTAGGTGGCCACATTTTCTCCATCCTGCGCTTTTTCCGCCGCCCGCTCAACTTTCTTCATTGCTGCCCGGACCCCCATGCAGAAGCCCAGGACTTCGGCTCTCTTCACTGTTCGCTGTTTCATTAGCT
>JAASTM010000542.1 GCA_021767325.1 Spirochaetales bacterium | reverse complement strand
TCGAAAAAGGCCGGCCCGGCATGGATGGCGAAGGCGCGGGCGGTGCTGGTTCGGACCGCTTCTACCGGATCGTGGATGAGGGGCAGGCCCTGGCTGCGGTCCTCATCGCTGCCGGAGCTGACCAGGGTCCAGGCACAGGCTGCCCTGACCTCGGGATCGGCGTCCTGGACGGCGGCGATCAGCTGGGTTTTGAAGGCGGGGTGATACTGCGGCGGCAGGGCGGATATGAGCCGGGACCGGAGTCGGGCGTCGTTGGTTTTCAGCAGCTCGGCGGTTCTCTCCTGAAAGGACTTGCCGAAGTGCTCGGCCAGCAGCTCGGCATAGCGCGCGGCTTGTTCGATTTCCATCAGGGGCAGGTGCTCGAGCACGTGCTGCAGTGTATAGGGTATACCAATTTCGCAGAGCACCCGCAGCGCCTGCTCCTGAATCGAGGGGGCCACCTCGTTCTGGTTGGCTTTGATGAGGGAGAAAAGAGTCGGCAGTGTCAGTTCGGGATTGAGCCGGCTGAGTGTGTTCCGGAGAGTCTCCTTCTGCGGGTAGTCGGTGTCATGCAGGAAGGCAAACAGAGTGTTTATATACACATGAGCGTGATCCTCCGGCAGCATTGGTAGAATGTGAGCGTGGAGCTGGGTGTCGGTGCGGCGGCTCGAGAGCTCGTCCCGCAGCAGGGCCAGTGAGCTGTCGTCGCCCCGCAGACAGGCCGTTTCCATGGAAGCCAGATAGATTTTGCGCAGGGGTTCACGCTGTTTCTGTTCTTCCCCGAATTCACGGATGCGGTGCAGCAGAGTGGTGATGTGGGTCCGGTCGCCGTAAGAGCGCAGAAGCTGCGCAGCTACCTGAAGAGTGCCGGGGTTGCTGGTCTCCTCCAACACCGACAGGAATTCGGAGCAGTGCACCCGGGCTGCATTGGTCAGCAGATGCTCTGTTCGCTTCAGGCTGGGGTGGTCCTCGTGAAAGGCCTGCAGAAACAACCGGCGCAGTGAGCCGCTGCGGTTGAGTACGCGGGCCGCCTCCAGCATCAGCTCATCATCTTTTCCATCCAAAAGCGAGAAGGCGTATTCGCGGTCCTGCTGGATTCCGGGATTCAGCAGTTCGGTGATGTGCAGTTTCTGGGTATGGGTAAGCGAAGAGGGTATGGCATACCGGTCGAGAAAATCCGTCTCGATTCTCCGGCGCGCGGTGAGCCGCACTTCATACACCGGGTCGTTGAGCAGAAGCTGCTGCAGCTCCTCATACAGCCGGCCTTCGTCGGCGGTGTGCATGTCGCGGGCAATCATTTCTCGAATCCGGCGGGCCGGGTCGCTGAATCCGGCCCAGACTGCCTTTACCGCTCGTTCGGAATCATCGAATACGAGTATGCGGAAAGCAAACCAGCGGGCCATCCAACGCTGATCGCCGGTCATTTCAAACAGTTCTTCTTTCCACGGTTCTACGAGTTGAAGGGCCCTTTTTCCGTCGAACTCACGGCCGGCACAGGAGTGGGCAATGGTTCCCATCACCATGAACTCGCCGCTCTTATCGATCCAGTCCTTGAGAATATCGAATCGTTTCTTAGATGCGATGGCTGTCTGAAAACAGGGAAACAGCGCTTTGTCCGGAGAGTACTGGAGTAGTGTGCGCATCAATTTTGCCGACGGGCGGGTGTGGAGTTTCTCGATCCAGTAGTCGTCCAGATGCATCAGGACCGGCAGGTTAATTCCATAACGCTTGGAGAGTTTTTTTACCAGGCGGAAATGTGCTGCCAGGGTTTTGCTCGGAAGGGAAAAGATACAGGAGTTCTGCATGGATGGATGCATCTCGGCGCAGGCGGCGGCCTCGCGCTTGATTTTGTTCCGGATATACTTGTCCCGTGAAATAATGATAACCGCCGCCAAGAGCAGCGCCAGAATACTGATATACATCCAAACCGGACGACTTGCGAATAGATCGAGATACTGGGTCATTTTTTTCCTCCTGAACCCTGTGAGCCTTTCTTGGCTGCCAAGGATGCCTTGCCTTGAGGGGCAAACGAAAACAGGGTACGAACTTGTTCGAAAAGGGCGATCGTGCTCCCGGTGTAATGATACGGGGCACTGTAGTTTGCTATGAGCAGGCCGGTGAAGCTCGTTTTGCCGGCCGGTTTAGCGGGCGATTTGGTGGTCGATTTGCCGGCCGGTTTTCCGCGGGCCGGAAGATTTCTTCCCGGCCCCAGCAGAACCGCGATCCCGCTCTGCATATCATCGTTTAGCAAGAGCTCCGGAAAAGGTCCGGATGCACTGTTCTGCAGCACAGCGCCTTCACAGCCTGCGGCTGCCTGAAAGAGATCTGTGTGTTTAGATATGTGCTTTGGCGCCTCGGTATGCCCTATCTTGGCCTGAATTGAGAGCTCCTGCGTATCGGGCCTTATTGAATAGAATGCGGTCAGAGAAGAGCCGGTTAGTTGTGAAGCCATCCGGCAGACAGCCTGGGCCCATTCACCGGGGCTTTCGGCGGGACTGATATTTTCGAGAAGCTGGTCGAGTGAAATATTCGTATGTATCATACCGGTTTATGAATTCTCCATCAGTTCGGTAAAGAGAAGTGCATTCTGGGCTGCCTGACCTTTATGATGATTGTTGAATGCCACAAAGAGCCGAGTGGATGAGTTCTTCATCGAGATGATATCGGGGAGGCGCTCATCCAATTCTGCTCGGCT
>JAASTM010000026.1 GCA_021767325.1 Spirochaetales bacterium | reverse complement strand
GCTTCGCAGTTCACAGAGCTGTTTGATAAGATCAGAGGCGAGCTGAGTTAGTATACAGCGGGTTTCTCATTAAACTGTGACGGTATATGCCGATTATAGGAATATGAGAACCCGCCGTTTTTATTTTTGGCTTATTTTCTTTCTCATCTGTTCAGCGGCGCTGCCTGCACAGGAGGCGCTGGAGTCACCTACCGCCACTGATGATCCTCTGCAGTTGAATCCCAATGATTTGTTATTGGAGCAGAGTCTGGAGGGCGGCTACGATCTTTGGATCAAGGCCAAGCCGGGCATTGGCTCGGTTCTGTTGACGGATTCCACCGCTGATCCAGAAAAACAGGTCAGTACCTACGCACTTCGTAATCCGGAATATCATCCGGTCAACGGCGATGAAAAGCGCATGCTGAACGGCGAATTCCTGCCTGCAAAGGAGCGGGGGCTGTTCTCTCTCATCGACTCGAGCACCGAGGAGCACCCCGAGCTCGGAGCGGCATTTCATGTATTTATTCCCTATGTAGTTGAATACGGTTATCCCTGGACCCGTGAGGGCGAGCTGCAAATCCTCAACGGAACCTGGCTCAATATCAGAACCTTCGCCGAACCCTTCGCGAGCTATGAGGGTCCGTTCGTTGATAATCCCTTCGTCATTGAAGTAGTGCAGAAGGCGATGGAACCGAACCCCCCTGAGGGGAACTACATGCCTGATACGGTAGAGGCCTACGAGGAAATTTCGCGGGAGGGTGATGGCGGAGTTATTTTTGGTAAAGGTCAAGATGACATCATCAATAATGTACGCGATGTAATTCGAAATGCAAAGGCGAAATCAATAGATCTGGTCTTGTGTCTGGACACAACTAAAAGTATGGAAGATGATATCCCCCATCTGCGCGATTCGCTTATTCCCATGCTCGAAGAGGAGATCGCGGGCTTCGACAGCTTTCGGCTGGGGATGGTACTGTACCGTGACTATTTTGAGCTCTACCTTGCCAGACCGTATCCCTTCGAACGGGATTTCGGAAAAATTCAGGCGGTATTGAACCGGATAAGAGTGTACGGCGGGCGGGATATACCCGAAGCGGTATACGAAGCGCTGTATACGGGCATTCACTCCTACGAGTGGATGGCGGATAAAAAGTTAATCGTACTGGTCGGCGATGCTCCGCCGCATCCGCGGCCCCGGGGCAAAATTACCAAACAGATGGTCTACGATGAGGCCCGGGCCAGAGGCGTGGAGATTCACACCATCATCCTGCCCCATTAATCAATAGGTTCGGTTGGGGCAGCAGTCGGCGCTGCGGCAGCGGCGTTATTTGTTTCCGATTCCATTTTTTCCAGCACCTTTGTAGCCAGTACCTGCGGCCAGCGGGGCAGTACCTGTGAGCCTTCGTCCTCGTAGTAGGAGAGGAGTTCCTCGAACTGCTGACGGGCCAGCTCGTCGTTCCCCTGCTTGTAGGATAAAAAGGCGATTTCGTACTTCGCTTCGACAATTCGCTGTATATCGTCAGGATAGCGCTCGATGAAGGTCCGGTAATAGCGTTTGGCCAGTTTGTAATTCTCATCCTCGTTGACGATTTTTTGTGCCCGCTGAAAATATTCGATGGGTTCGAGTTCATCGGGTATCTCTTCGGGCTGCGATGCACAGCCTGCGGTGAAAGTCAGCAAGAGAATGAGTAAGGGAAGGAATCGGGTCAATGTAGAAATTCGCATATGTATTCGGCTCACATGTAAAAATTAGGATTCGAGCTCGGAGTAGACTTCGTCCTTTATAGGGAGGGTCTTTTTGAGCTCACGTATGAACTCTTTCTCATCTCCCATCGGCTCGTACGTGTCGCACTCGTCGATACTACGGCGAGCGACAGTAAAGTACTTATAGTACTTTTCACCACCGAGTTTCTTGGTCCACTTTCCAGCGTCGCATCGAACCCTCAGTGTGTAGTGATTTCCGTCACCCTGTGGTGAACGGACCAGCTTGCAATGACTGCAGTTCGCACAGTAGATTTTTTTTGTTCTCTGTTTTTTGCTCTGTGTCTCACTCGAAGTTGAGCTGGACATAAAGTCCCCCTTTTCAAAGGCGCGCTTATAGTATCATGATCGTCTTTTCGCCGTCAAGTATTGAGTGTATTTGAAATTATTTAGGGACTTTATAAACGAAGATAGCGATGCTGTTCATACCGGCAGGCAGAATTTGCTGCAAATCAACCGGCAGGCCCTCTACCAGCGTTGTTAAACCACCGGTCCGGATGAATTCCTTGAAACTGCGGTAGTGCTCGCCGCCGGCATTCCACTCGATAGCCTTGATGACGGCTTTCGAAAACCTACTGCTCTGCTCGGTAAAGTGGAAATCGGTCAATATCAGGTGCCCGCCCGGCCGGACCACTCTAATCATCTCCTTCAGAATCGCACGGGCCGTATCGGCCGGTTTTTCATGCAGGGCAAAGGTGGTCATTGCCGCATGAAAGCTGTCGGCCTCGAAACTCATCCGGGCGGCATCTTCGTTCAGGCAGTCGGGGGCATACGGGCCTTTCCGCGAAACCCGCAGCATCTCTTCCGACAGGTCGACACCGCGTACATCAAACCCGTGCCGCCGCAGCATTTTTAGTTGGCGGCCGGTTCCGCAGCAGACATCCAGTATCGAATCGTAGTTCTGTTCTACACAGATATCGAGGAGCCTCTTGCGCAGTTTGTGTACAAAGGGATAGAGCAGTAGGTCGTAGACCGGAGCTATTGCGTATTCACCCATGCATTCAGCATAATTCACCGTTTTGGTCCTTTCAAGTCCGTAGTTCTTGTGTGTATAATATAGCCGTGTTGCGCAAAATATTTGTGAAGAGCGTTGTTGCTCTACTGACGGTTGTGTTTTTCTTTAGCGCTTTTCAGTCGGTACGGCTTATTCTGCAGGATGCCCGCCAGGGTAGTCTGTATTTGGCCCAGTCGAAACCGGCCCGCTTTCACTTCATGGTCATTCTCCCTACGGTGGAGGATGAGTTCTTTCAGCAGATGTGGGAAGGTATCCAGACTGCTGCCGAAGAGATGAATGTTGGGGTGGAACTGCAGGTGCCGCGGAATACCCTCGAGCTGCGCAGCGGTACGGCCGAACTGCTCGAAATAGCCCGCTTGTCTCAGGTCGACGGGATTGCCCTCTATGTAACCAATGAAGAGGAGCTCACGCCGATGATCAACCGGACCATCCTCTCGGGAATTCCGATCATTACCCTGGAGTCGGATGCACCTATGAGCCGCCGGTCCGGTTTTATCGGATCCAACAGTTTCAAACTGGGGCAGGAAATCGGACAGCTGATGCAGGAGGCCCAGCCGGACGGCGCTAAAGCGGCTCTCCTTAAAAACGAGTTCTTTTCCGATCGGGCTTCCCAGTGGAGCATTATCCAGTACGGGATACTCACCAGTCTCTCCAGCGGCGAGAATGATCAAATTGTAACCGAACGGCGAACTCAAATCGGGGTCCTCAGTTCGGAGGAAAAGACCCGCCAGATTCTCTACTTGAATCCTGAAGTAAATGTGATTTTCTGCACCAGTGTTGTTGATACTATTTCGGCGGCTAACGTGGTCTCGGAGTTCCGAAAGGCCGGCGATGTGAAAATAATCGGCTATGGATACAACCAGGAGATCGAACGCGGTCTCGAAGCCGGATATATCTACGGCACTCTCATACGGGATCCGAAAGCGATCGGAAAGCGGGGGATGGAAGCCCTGGTGGGCTTGAACACCAACCAGTATGTGCCTTCTTTTATTTACACCCCCAGCCGGGTACAGACGGGGGACTCACCGTGAAACCGACCCGCACCATCCGTAACCGGCTTCTGTCCTTTTTCATCCTGATTATGCTGATTACCGCATTGACCAGCATCTACAGCCTGTTTGCTTCGCTCAGGTTCGGGAGACGGGTGGAACAGCTCACTCAAACCGAGGTGCTGATGCGGAACATTCGCAGCCAGATGTTCGAGACCAAGCAGGCGCTGGACAACTACCTCATGCTGCAGCGCCAGGATGAGCGTACCGCCGTATATACGAGCATTGAAAATTTGAATGCCCTGGTGGCCGGACGGCAGACTCCGTATCAGAGCCAGGAGCAGTTGATGGTCAAAGACATCAGCTCTCTGATAAATAAATACAGTATTCAGATAGAAGGGGTAATCGAGGCAAAGGCGGTGCGGGATATTGTCGGCTATACCGAGGCCTATAAAGCAGCCGAACTGACCTCGTCGTATATTAACTCTTTTATAGACAAGGTATTGATAGAAAATCTAAACCGACGGACCGATGCCTACCGGTTTTTGTCGGAAAGCTATCAGCAGGTGCAGCTGTTCAACTTCTTTCTGGTGGTAACCGCAGTCGTCCTCACGGTACTTTTGATCGTACTGTTCACCGACAGCCTCACCCGGCCGGTGGTACGGCTGGCCCATCTAGCTGAAGAGATCAGCCGCGGTAACTTTGATGTGGACGACATTCAGGTGCAGACAAACGACGAGATCGGGGTGACTGCACAGGCCTTCAACGAGATGAAAAACAGTATCCGCCGATACGTGGCTGAAATGAAGGAAAAAGCACACATCGAGAAAAATCTTGCCGACCAGAAGGTGAAGAACCTCGAGATGCAGCACCTGCTGAAAAATGCCGAGATGGCCTCGCTGCGGTCGCAAATGAATCCCCATTTCCTTTTCAATTCGCTGAATACCGGCGTACAGCTGGCCATCCTCGAGGAGGCCGATCGTACAGCCGATTTCATGGGCAATCTGGCCTCCCTGTTCCGGCACAATGTACGCCGGTTGTGGCGAAAAAATACCATAAATGATGAACTGAAGGGGTTACGCTACTATGCAAATCTCCTGAAGGTGCGTTTCGGTGAGACCTACAGCATTGATATCCGCATACCGAAAGAGCTGCGACAGATAGAGTTTCCCCCGCTCATATTTCAACCGCTGGTCGAAAACTCAATCATTCACGGGTTCGAACAGAAGGAAGGGGGCGGCCGGGTACGAGTTGACGGATACCGTGCGGACGGGAAGGTGGTCTTCAGGGTTTCGGATAACGGAACGGGTATGAGCCGCAAAGAAATTATGCCGGCCCTTAAACCGGTATCATTTTCAGATGAGGACTTCTCCTCTCGCACCGGGGTTGGGATGCGAAACGTGGTACTGCGGCTGCGGCTTTTCTTTAACCGGGAAGATGTGGTAAAGATCGAGAGCCGGAAAGGCGAAGGTTCCGAGATAAGAATTGAACTGCCGGAGGACGAAGTGGCGTATGTATAAGGTGCTTATTGTAGACGACGAGCAGCCGGTGGTTGAAAGCATCAGCTTTATGCTGCAGAAGTACCGTCCCGAAATCGGCATTGCCGGAACTGCCATGTCCGGACGCGAAGCCATCAAGGCGGCCGAAGAGACCAAGCCGGACATCATTCTGATCGACGTCAAAATGCCCGGGATCGACGGCCTGGAGGCGCTGCGGGAGATAAAGCGCAGAAATCCGAACATTCTGCCGATTCTGACCACCGCCTATGAACGCTTTGATATCGCGCAAACCGCCTTCGAGCTCGGTGTACAGGATTATATCCTCAAACCCTTCTCCCGGGATAAGCTGATCGGGGCGATCGATGCCGCCGTGGAATCACTGGATCAGCGCCTGGACGGCAGGGGCGACAGTCTAAAGCACATCGAGCTGTATCACAGCCTCAGCAGCAGCGTCGAAAAACTGCTGTTCAGGGCGGTTAAACTGAACAGCGAGGTCAGTGATTTTGTCCCGTACCTCAAAGCCACCCTCAACTTCAAAACTACCCGGGGTTGCATTGCTATACTCAAATGGGGGCCCGCCGGCCGAGCCTCTGCCTCCGAGTCATCGCTGATTGAAGCAGGCCGTGATTTCATAAGCACCCTCAAGTATAAGTATCCCTGTCTGGCAGCATCTTTCTCCCGGGAGATTCTGTTCTTCTTTCCCGAGTTGATTGACGAATACTCGGTTCCTGATCGCCCGGCTATCGCTGCGCTGCTGGAGCAGCAGGATTTGCACAACACCGAATGGAGGTACGCCGCCGGAAAGTGTGTAGATTTCGAACAGATCAATGATTCATACCTGGATGCACGGGTCCTCATTCAATCTGAATCCGGACCGATTGATGTTGAAGATCTGCTGATCTACACCAAACAGTGGCGGAAGGAGCTCGAAACAGCCCTGTTGAACCTCGAGATGGAGAGGGTGAAGCAGATAGTGGTGGATGTGCTGGAGAAGACCTCGCATGCAGACCGGGCCGCTGTGGTTTTAACGGATCTGCTCCTGTATGTAGAGCACGTGCACTCGGTAAATACCGGCTATTATTTGAGCAGGGTAGTAACGCCGGCCGGCCGTAGCGGCCGAAATGCCGAAGAACTCTTGAACACCTACTACCGTTGGGCCAAGAGACTGGCCGAACAGATGAAAACCGAACAGCTGGAAAATATTCCCAGGGTATTGAGCCGGGCACTGGACTTTTTGAACCTCAACTATTCTCGTCCTCTGCAGCTGTCCGATGTAGCTGAAAGGGTGGAGGTGAGTTCCGCGTACTTGAGCAATCTCTTTACACGGCATCTGCGGAGGAGTTTTGTGGATCAGCTGACGCAGATCAGGGTTGAAAAGGCGAAGCAGTTGCTGAAGGATCACTCATATTCGATTAAAGAGATAAGCGCAATGGTCGGATACCAGGACCCGAACTATTTTTCACGTCTCTTTAAACGGTACACCGGAAGTTCGCCTTCAGAATTCGACTGAAACGGCGGCTCGAGGCCCATCTGGACAATATTAATCTAAAGATAATACTGTTACGATGTTGTGTTCATATAGTGAGAAAAAGATTAGTAAGAATTGTGAAAAACAATCCTGATGACGCCCCTCATACCCGGTGGTAAAATTCCTTAGAAACTCAAACCTATTTAAGGAGGTTGTACAATGAAAAAGGGTCTTACCCTGATGCTTACTCTGCTCCTGCTTATTCCGATGGTAACCGTATGGGCCGGAGGTCAGCAGGAAGGCGAAGCGGCTGCAACGGAGGAAGCAGCTGCTGTTGATGTTCCTGATGTAGAACTGGATTATGGCAAACCGAGCGGCGATCTGGAAATCTTCTCTTGGTGGGCTGGAGACGAAGCCCCTGCACTCAATGCTCTGATTGACCTGTACAATGATGACTATCCGCAGGTTGAAGTAATCAATGCAACTGTAACCGGCGGTTCCGGTGTCAATGCGAAAGCAGTTCTGAAAACCAGAATGCTCGGCGGCGACCCGCCCGACTCGTTCCAGGTACATGCCGGACAAGAACTGATCGGTACCTGGGTAGCAGCTGAGAGAATGCTCGACCTTACACCGCTCTTCGAATCCGAAGGCTGGATGGATGTATTTCCGCAGGACCTGATCAATCTGATCGGTACCGAGAACGGCATCTGGTCGGTTCCGGTGAATGTACACCGCTCGAACGTTATGTGGTACATTCCGGAAAACCTGGAAGAGTGGGGCGTAGAAGCTCCCCAGTCCTGGGATGAATTCTTTGAAGTTGCCGAAGAGCTCGAGGCTCAGGGTGTAACTCCACTATCGCTGGCCACCAACTGGACCGTAAACCACCTGTGGGAATCGGTTGCTCTGGGCGTGCTCGGTGCTGACAAGTACGATGCACTCTGGAACGGAGAACTCTCCTGGACCAGCGCTGAGGCAATCGAAGTATGGGCGACTCTGGACGAAATTCTCGAGTACACCAACGACGATTTCTCTTCTCTGAGCTGGCAGCAGGCCACCGACATGGTAGTTGGCGGAGATGCAGCCTTCAACATCATGGGTGACTGGGCAGCCGGATATATGAGCACTACTCTCGGCCTCGAGCCCGGAGACGAATACATGTGGGCCGCTTCACCCGACACAGAAGGAAACTTCATGTTCCTGGCGGACAGCTTCGGCTTTCCGAAAGGTGTAAAGAACCCGGCCGCTACGCTGGCATGGCTCAAAACCTGCGGCTCCAAAGAGGGACAGGATACCTTCAATCCTCTGAAGGGATCTATTTCAGCTCGCACCGACTCTGACCTCAGCAAATACAACACCTACTCGAAGTCGGCAGCTGAAGATTTTGCTGACAACCGCATCGTCGGTAGTCTGGCGCACGGAGTAACCGCGAACGAAGGCTTCATGAACGATTTTGCCACTGTAATGGAAATGTTCCTGAAGAACCGCAATCCTGAACAAGCCGCCAACGCAGCCCAGGCAATTGCTATTCAAAACGGTATTGTAAGCAAATAAGGATTTGTGAAAAAGTCGAATCAGGGGGGCAGGACTTCTTCGGAGGTCCTGCTCCCGTCATAAAGGGAACGGTATGGTAGAGTCAAAGAAAAATACGATCTATTCGATAATTGTGTTGCTGCCTTCAGTAATCCTGCTGCTTATTTTTGTGTATGGGTTTATCGGAAATTCATTCTATGTCTCCCTTACAGACTGGGGAACCGGGGCTGCGCTGCGGGAGAATCCGGTGAAAAACTTTATCGGCCTTGCGAATTACCGTGAGCTTTTCACTGGGGCAATAAATGAGCGTTTTCGACAGGATTTGGTAAACGCAATTTTTTATTCTCTGTTTTTAGTGGTCGGAACCCTGGCAGTCGGGCTGTTTTTAGCGATCTTGCTGGACAAGGGGCCGAAGGGCGAACACGTACTGCGGACAATTTTCCTGTTTCCGATGGCACTCTCGTTCATCGTGACAGGTACAATTTGGCGCTGGGTATTCTCTCCGAAAGGAGGGGTAAACCTGATCCCCACCTGGTTCGGGGCTGAAAAAGGGGATTTCCTCTGGCTGTCGAGCCGCCGGCTGGTAATGACGTTTAACTGGCAGAATATCCTCCAGATAGTCGCCTTTATTTTGTTCGTACTTGCCGCGCTGATTCTCTATAGCGGATGGAAGAACGGCAAGCGCAGCAGAACTATCTGGGGCGCAGTAATCTCGGGGCTCATGCTCTTCTATGCTCTGGTACTGCACTATATTCTTCCCCCGATTCTTCCGTATGAAGAGACGCACGGCTTCAGTATGGCCACCATCGGTATTATCATTGCGGCGGTGTGGCAGTATTCGGGCTACACCATGGCCCTGTATCTGGCCGGGCTGCGCGGGCTGCCGGTGGCGATGTATGAGTCTGCAAAGATGGACGGAGCCGGCGATTTGACCTACTACTTCAAGATTGCTATTCCGAATATGTGGCCGATTACCCTCAGCGCCATCATTATTATTTCCCATATTTCGCTGAAGCTGTTCGCACTCATTTTCTCGATGGCCGGGGCGGATAATGCCAGTACCGGTCACCCTTCGGTCCTGATGTATTTGGTAACCTTCAGGGCGAATAACTTTGCAAACGGTGCCGCAATTTCAGTAATCCTGTTTCTCATGGCGGCCCTGTTTATCATTCCATATCTGATTCAGTCCTATCGGGCGCGGAGGTAAGCGAAGATGTCACAGAATACTTTACGACGCGTTCATCCGAGCATATACATCATGGTGTTGGCCATCATGGTGGTCTTTCTCGTACCGATCTATATGGCGATTATCACCGCCTTGAAAAATCCTGCCGAGATCAATCTGGCGACAGCCTGGAATCTACCCTCGCGGCCATACTGGCGTAGTTTCAAAGATGCCCTGGATCTGCTGCTGCCGAGCCTGGAAAACAGTCTGGTCCTGACCATCACGGGTACAATTCTCTCCTCTCTCATCGGTTCGATCAACGGCTTCGTGTTTTCCAAAAACCGTTTCGCCGGCAGTGAGGTTGTTTTTACCCTGTTTCTCTTCGGCATGTTTATCCCGTATCAGATAATCCTGATACCACTGTTTCAGGTGCTGCGGGCTATAGGAATCTACGGCAGCCTGAGCGGGCTGATCCTGGCACATGTGGTGTACGGTATTCCGATTACCACCCTTATATTTCGAAACTTCTATGATCAGATACCCGATTCCATTGTGGAATCGGCCCGGCTGGACGGAGCGGGTTTCTTCGGCCTGTACGGCCGGCTCTTTCTGCCGCTGTCGGTTCCCGGATTTGTTGTAGTCGGCATCTGGCAGTTTACCCAGATATGGAATGAGTTCCTGTGGGGCGTTACCCTTACCAAGCAGTCCTCCCAGCCGGTGACTGTGGGTTTGGCGCAGCTGGCCGGCGGGCAGGCGGTGAACTGGAACCTGCCGATGGCCGGATCCTTTCTAGCCGGACTGCCGGTACTTCTTATCTACATATTCTTAGGAAGGTATTTCATCCGCGGCCTGCTAGCCGGGTCGGTAAAGGAATAGGAATAATATTCTGCACTGCTGCCGCCTCTTCAGCAGTGCAGTTTTTTACTTTATGTGGTGGTATTGACTGCCGAATTCGTTGCGAAACACTTTATCCCACTGCAGTGTTTCTAAAGAGTTAGGGGATTTTTCTTCAGCCGGGTATCCGGCGGCAATGACCGCATCGATTTCATATTTGTCCGGAATTGCGAGTGTGCGTTTGATGTAGTCCGATGCCCAGGAGCCGTCAGGGGCTTTTCTTTCACGGATCTGGACCCAGCAGCTGCCGAGCCCCTCTTCTTCGATTGCCAGTTGTATATCTATAGCGGCTATACTGCAGTCTTCGATCCAGGCGGCCGCCGCTTCGATGTCGGCACAGACCACAATGGCAAAAGCCGCACCGCCGATGAAGGCGGAACCATGGGGTTTCGAACCGGCCAGGGCCTGCAGCAGTGCGGGCTCATCGACTAAAATAAACGACCAGGGACGAATACCTTTCGAACTTGGCGACAGCAGAGCTGCTTGGAGTATCCGTTCAATCTTTTCCGGTTCTACCGCACGGTTTTGGTAAGCCCGGATGCTGCGCCGATTCTTGAGCGTGTCCAATAGCATACTTCAGCCTCCTTAATTATAAAAGAAAAACAGTGAAATGAGAATGCCGATCAGTATTCCCGCAACCGCCTGTGGATAGGTGTGTCCCAGCAGGGTTTTCAGGTGCTGCCGTTCAAAGCCCTCGTGCAGCAGGTAGTTGAACTCCTCCAGCAGGTCATTCAGTATTTCGGCATGTTCACCAGCGGCCCGCCGGATTCCGGTGGCGTCGTAAATGACGATAACCGCCAGCACCGTAGATATGGTGAACTCCGAGCTGTTCCATCCGTGTACCAGCCCCATGCTGGTCGCAAGTGAGGCCACGGCCGCTGAGTGGCTGGAAGGCATACCTCCGGTTTCAAAAATCCGGTTCAAGCTTAGTTTCCGTTGGAATATC
>JAASTM010000541.1 GCA_021767325.1 Spirochaetales bacterium | reverse complement strand
TTCTGTGTAAGCCATACAGGGACCATCGCAAGCACCACGGCGGCAAACCCTTTCATATCGGTTGTTCCCCTTCCAAATAGTCGCTGGCCGGCTGAGTTCTGGCCGGCTGAATCCTGGCCGGCGTGAGACTCCGCGGCGCCCATTTCACTTGTAAGCTCAAAGGGAGGATGCGTCCAGTTTTCAGCGGCCGCCGGCACTACATCAAGGTGCCCGGAAAGACAGATTCCTCCGTCTTGCTGAGGGCCGATGGTTGTAAACAGGTTAGCCGGGGCCCCCGCGCCCCCGCTCTCCTGACCGACCGGAGGAAACGGAAATCGGTGCACCTCAAGCCCGCAGCCATCCAGATAGCCATTCACCCAATCGAGAATCTCTTTACCGTCGGTGCCGGGAGTCGATTGAAATGCGATTAGTTCGGCTAAGAGCTGTTTGACTGTATCAGAGGTGGTGCTCACTGAATTTGCCATACTCTACTGTTCCCTTCTGCAGATACAATTAAGCATATCTCCTACAATATTAGATTAGAGCCTATTCAACAATAGAAATGAGTGGTGTAGATTAACAAAAATAGCTTGATTCCGTATTGCGGCGTGGTGTATCATAAATTGGAATGAAAATGTCATTTTCTATTTGACTATACCGGGCTCCCATGTTAAAGTGAAAAAGTGAAATGGTATTCCGCATCGCGGTATTAACATACCTCAGGGAGTGTTTTAATGGTGCATGAAAAACTGAAATACCTGTTCCGCCCCGCCTCCATCGCGGTGGTCGGTGCCTCCGAAAAGCCGGGGCCCGGATTGCAGGTTATTGAAAATCTACGCGCACTCGGGTACGAGGGAGATATCTATCCGGTAAATCCAAAGTACGAGAATGTACTCGGTCTCACCTGCTATCCATCCCTCAGCGCTGTAAAAGCGGCCGGTCATTCAGTTGATACGGTTGCAATTCTGCTGGGAAAGCAGAATGTAATTCCGGTTATGGAAGAAGCGGCGAAGATTGGTGCGAAGGCCGGATGGGCCTTTGCGGCCGGGTTCGGTGAGTCTGGTGACGAAGGGAAAGTGCTGGAAAAGCAGCTGCAGGACCTCTGTAGAGACAACGATATGCTGTTTCTCGGACCCAATTGCGTAGGCTATCTGAATCCGAACGATAAGAGCGGTACATTCAGCGCGCCGGCCCCGAAAGAGATTCGGGCAGGAAACATCGGAATGGTAGCCCAGAGTGGCTATTTAGGACTGGCGGTAGCCAACAGCAACCGTGGCATAGGCTTTAGCCTGTTGTGTACCACCGGAAACGAAGTAGTGGTGGATGCAACCGACTGTATGGCTTATATGCTGGAGGATGAGGGCACCGATGTGGTTCTGGCCTTTATCGAGCAGTTCAGAACCCCGGACAAACTGATCAAGGTCGCTAAACGGGCCCGTGAACTGCAGAAACCGATCGTTCTGATAAAGGTCGGAAAATCGGCAATGGCCCAGCGGGCTACAGTTGCCCATACCGGGGCGCTGGCCGGCTCCGACGATGTGCAGGATGCCCTGTTCGAGAAACTGGGAATTATCAGAGTAAACGACTTTGATGAGATGTTCGAAACCGCCGAGCTGCTGGCCCGGACCAAACGGCGTCTGCCCGAGAGCAACCGGGTGTTTGGGATAACCCTTTCTGGGGGAGTCATCAGCCTTATGGGAGACCTGAGCGATTCTCTGGACATCACTTTTCCGAAGTGGTCGCAGGGGGGCGAAGCGGAGCTGCGGGATCTCCTACCGGAGTTTAGCGGTGTAGCCAATCCACTGGATGCCTGGGGCAGCGGAAAGATTGAGCAGACCTATGAAAAATGCATTGAGATAGCATCCCGCGAACCCGAAGCCGACTTGCTTCTAGTGGTACAGGACGTACCGGGCGGCATGTCTCCACGGCAGGTGGAGCAGTATAAGGTGGTCGCCCGGGCGGCGGTAAAGGTTGCCGGCCAAACGGAGAAGCCGGTGGTTATGTTGAGCAACCAGTCCAGCGGATTCAACGATGAAATCCAGGAGATAATGGCAGCCGGCGATGTACCTCTGCTGCAGGGAACCCGGGAGGGACTGCTGGCGGTGAACAACCTCATCCGCTACGCCGAATTTTTGCGCAAGCCGGCTCCCGATTTCAAGGTCGCACCGAACAAAGAGGCCCACACGCTGCTGCCGGATGGTGCGGCTGTGTTGAATGAGTTCGACAGTAAGCGTCTGGTTTCGAAATACGGAGTGCCGGTAACGAAAGAGTTTCTCTGCAGTTCGAAAGAAGAGGCGCAGCAGAAGGCCGAAGAGTTCGGTTATCCGGTAGTGCTCAAGCTGATTTCAAATGATATCCAGCACAAGACCGAGGCCGGAGTTGTAAAGCTAAAACTGAAAGACCGGGAAGCGGTGGCAAAGGCATACGACGAAGTTGTCGCCAATGCCAAGGCCTACAAGCCGGATGCCGAAGTGCAGGGTGTGTTGTGCTACAAAATGGTCGAAGAACCGGTAGCCGAAGCCATTGTCGGGGTGTTATCCGATCCCTATTTCGGACCGGCAGTTGTGTTTGGATTGGGCGGTATCATGGTCGAAGTAATAAAAGACCGTGCGCTGCTCATTCCCCCGATAAGCCGCGAAGAGGCCCGCGAGGCGATCGACTCCACCAAGGGCAGTAAGCTCCTGTACGGTTTCCGCGGCAAACCAAAAGC
>JAASTM010000025.1 GCA_021767325.1 Spirochaetales bacterium | reverse complement strand
TTCTGGCTGAGGTAGGAGAGGTCGCCGCTGTCCAGGCGCACTCCGAGCTTTTTTCCCTGCTGCTTCAGCGTTTTTCCCACTTTTATGGCATTTTCTATCCCGCTTCCGAGGGTATCGTAGGTATCGATCAACAGGATAGCCTTATCCGGGTAGAGTTCGGCGAATTTCTCGAAGGACTCCAGTTCGCTCTTGAAGGCCATGACCCAGGAATGCGCCATGGTACCGCTGACCGGTATTCCGTACTGTTTCCCCCCCAGGGTATTAGAGGTAGCCAGGGCCCCGCCTATATAGGCCGCCCGGGTGGCAGAGAGGGCCCCGTCCCAGCCCTGCGCCCGCCGCAGGCCGAACTCCAGTACCTTGCCCCCCTCGCTGGCATGATAGATTCGGGCCGCTTTGGTTGCAACCAGGGATTGAAAATTGAGGGTGTTCAACAGCATGCTCTCGATCAGCTGCGCTTCGATCAGGCGGCTGTGAACCCGCAGCAGCGGCTCTCCGGGGAAAATTACCGACCCTTCGGCCATGCTGTAGATGTCGCCCGAGAACTGAAAGTCCCGGAGGTAGTCGAGAAAGCGGTCGTGAAAGAGGCCGAGACTGCCGAGATACTCGATATCGTCCTCGGAAAATCCGAAGTTTTCAACTGCCTTCAGCATATCCTCCAGCCCGGCAAAAATCGAAAAGCCGCTGTTAAAGGGGTGGGTGCGGAAAAACATATCGAATACTACCCGCGGATTCCGCTCCTTGAGGAAGTATCCCTGCATCATCGTAAGTTCATATAAATCCGTTAATAAAGCTGAAACTTTCATGTCTTATAGTATAATTGATATAGTTTGTTTCAACAATTGTTCCAGCAATCGTTGCAGGAATATATGTACTCGACATATCTGTAAAGTTCGCTATAATGGGATGAGAAGATAAAAAAAGAAGGAGTTGCGCTATGTTATCAATCGTATGTGATGCGTGTAAGAAAGCCGTTCCGGGCCCGGAAAAAGACACCGGGGTTGTGTACATCACCGACAAGGGTATCTGCAAGAAATGTGAAAAAAAGCTGCTCGATACCGTCAGTGAGGAGATGACCAAGCACAAAAGATTTATATTTGCAGATTATAAGGACCAGTACATCAAGACCCTGAATCAGATGTGCAGGTAAGCCATGTAAAATACCCGTGCCGGATTCGACGGCAGAGTAAATCGGTTCAAAATCACTTTGAACCGATAGTGTCGAATCCGGTATAGGCTATCAGGTTCTTCGGAACGGAGACTGACCCGTCCTCCCGTTGATTATTTTCCAGAATTGCAATTATTGCCCTCGACACTGCAATTGCCGTGCCGTTCAGCATATGGACGAAGCGGTTTTTGCCTTCATCCTTGTAACGTACTCCCAGCCGGCGGGCCTGGTAGTCGGTACAGTTGGAGGTGCTGGTCACCTCGCCCCAGTCGCCGTTCTCTCCGCGGCCGGGCATCCAGGCCTCCAGGTCGAACTTGCGGTAGGCCGGTGCCCCCAGATCGCCGGTGCAGGTGTCCACGACCCGGTAGGGAATGTCCAGGCCCTGAAAGATCTCCTCTTCAATGGCCAGCAGCTCGTTGTGCAGCTCTTCGGATGAGTCGGGGTGGGCGTACACGAACATCTCCACTTTGGTGAACTGGTGCACCCGGTAGAGTCCTTTCGAATACTGTCCAGCCGCCCCGGCTTCGCGGCGAAAGCAGTGTGACACACCGGCCAGCTTGACCGGCAACTGGTCCGGTTTGAAAATAGAGTCGGCGTGGTATCCGCCCAGGGTTATCTCGGCGGTTCCGACCAGGCAGGTACCGGTTCCCTCGATGTTGTAGATATTGCTCTCGGCCCCGCGGGGATTAAAGCCGATGCCCTCGACTACCTCTTCTTTGGCGATGTCCGGTGTCATTGTCAAGGTAAACCCGTGTCTCTGCAGTACATCCAGTGCATATCGAATGAGCGCCATTTCCAGCAAAACGGCTTCGTTTTTCAGGTAGTAGAATTTGGTGCCTGAAACCTTTGCAGCGGTTTCGAAGTCCAGCAGATCGAGTTCCTCACCCAGTTGGATGTGATCCTTTGGATCGAAGCTGAACTGTGTAGGCGACCCGACCCGGCGGAGCTCCAAATTGTCCTTGTCCTCTTTCCCCACCGGTGCGTCCGGATGGGCGGCATTGGGGATCTTCTTCGCCTCATCCCACAGACGGACATCGATGGATTTCATCTCTTCCTCGAGGGACGCGATCTGCTCCTTGAGCTGTTTGCCCTCTTCGATCAGTGCGCTGCGCTCCTCGGCTTCGAGTTTGGCTTTCATGCGTTTGGCGTTTTCGTTGCGCTTCTGTCGAATATCCTCAATCGTTCGGAGAAGACGATTTCTCTCTTCGTAGAGTGCCAGGATGTCGTCTACATCCACTTTCATATAGCGGTTGCGGATGTTCTCCCGCACCTCTTCGGGGTTTTCTTTGATGTATTTTAGGTCTACCATAACGGGACTATCTTACTCGACCAGGGCAAATCTTACAAGGTGGTGACTTATACTTCGGATTCGATCTCTTTTGCCCGCTCGGCGGCCGCGTTTATGGCTTCCATAACTGTCGGGGTGAGCCCGCCCTCTTCCAGGGCTTTTACACCGCGAATGGTGGTTCCCCCGGCGGAGGTGACCCGGGTCAGATACTCGGCCGGGCCGACACCTTCGCTGCGCAGTACCTCAACCGCGCCGCGGCAGGTGGAGTAGGCGATATCCAGCGCCTGCTGATAGGAGAAGCCGGCATCGGTGCCCCCTAGGGCCATCGCGTGCAGAAAGGCAAAGACATAGGCTATCCCGGAGCCCGAGAGCCCGGTTATGGCCGGCATCAGGTGTTCCGGGATTTCGACCGGTACGCCGATCGCCTTGGCGGCCTCGAAGGCGGTGCTGCGGAAATCCTCATCAAGGCCCTCGACGGCCGAAACCCCTACCACCGATTCTCCGACTTTGGCCGCCAGATTGGGCATAAACCGGATTACCTTGCTGGTTTGAAGATTGGTGGTGAACAGGGAGATCGGTTTGCCGGCGGCGATCGAAATGAACTCGCGGTCGCTGCTCAAGTCCTTGATATCGGTAAACAGGGTCGACAGATGCTGGGGCTTTACAGCGATCAGCAGTACCTCGGCCTGTTCGAACAGCTCAGCGTAGCTGCGGCAAGCCGTGCCGCCGCACTCTCCGGCGGCCTGTGCGGCTTTCGCCTGGTCGACATCATAAAAGGCGAGATTGAGATTGGGGTGAGCGGCCCTGAGCCCGAGGCTGATTGCCGCTCCCATGTTGCCGGCGCCGATAAATCCGATTGATTTCATGTAGATGCCTCCCTATATCTGCGGAACTTCCCACTGACCGCTCTCGCCGGATCGGAAGAGCGCATTGATGACGGCGGTGTTGTAAAGGGTGTTCTCGAGCGGAACCGGTACCTCGGTGTTCTCTATGATAGCTCGGCCGAACTCATCGCCCTGAATGGCATACTGGTCGGCCGGGGGAATGACAATCTCTTCCGGAACACCGGTGACATCGCTGCCGTCATCAACCAGAATACGGGCCGGAAAGTCGCCCGGCTGGTTAAAGGGGATTTCTATTTCAACCCGCTGTTTTTCTCCGAAGAATTGCATAGTCTGCCACGGGACTATTTGCGTACTGCTGGTAAAGCTCGCCTGCCCGGATGGAAACTGCAGGATAGCACTGACCATTTTGTCTACCTTGAATTTAGGATCGAAGACGAAGCCGGCAATTACCTTCTCCGGCTCCTCATCGAACATAAAGCGGGAAGTGTGGACAGGATAACAGCCGATGTCCCACAGTCCGCCGCCGCCCTGGCTGTATTTGTTGCGGACATTCTCCGGATCGCGGTTGTTGTAGCTGAAAAAACCCTGTATCGCCTGTAGTCCGCCGAATTTCGGGTTTTGGGCGAGTGATTTTGCCCGCAGCCACTGCGGGTGGGTATGCACCATAAAGGCCTCGCCTATTTTGAGCTTGCTTTGGTTGCGCAGCTTTATCAGATCGTGGACTTCTTCGGTATTCAGAGCCAGCGGTTTTTCACACAACACGTGTTTGCCGGCTTCCAGGGCCTTTCGGCTCCATTCGACGTGCAGATGGTTCGGTAAAGGGATGTATATGGCCTCTATTTCCGGATCTGCCAACAGTTGCTCATAGCTCGAATAGTACTTGGGGATGGCGAACTGGTTGGCGACGGTTTTCGCTTTATCTCCCGAGCGCGAGGCCACCGCCTGTACGTCACATAGGCTGCCGCGCTTGAGTCCCGGAATAACACTGTTGATGGCGATTTTTGCTGTGCCGAGGACACCCCAGCGCACTTTTCTTTCATTCATATACTTCCCCCTTTTTTATTCTATAACCGAAGAGTCCTACCCAAAGGTGATTCGGTTTCTGCCGTTCCGCTTTGACTCATACATCAGTGTATCAGCCCGATTGAGCAGCGAATCGATAGTGTCCTCCGCATGCGAAATGGTGACACCCACAGAAACAGTCACTTGAATACGCTTATCATGAAAAGCGATGTGAGAAGACTCGACTAACATTCTGAATCTATCGGCCGTTTCAATTAATATATCCCGCGAATCGATATTTACCAAGAGGATGATAAACTCTTCTCCCCCCCAGCGGCCGACGAAATCGAAAGAACGGATATTCCTGGCCAGATCATCGGCAACCGCTTTCAACACAGCATCTCCGGCGGCATGCCCGTAGTCGTCGTTGACCTGTTTGAAGTGATCTATGTCAAAAAACAGCAATCCGAAGCGCCAGTTGTATCGGCTGATTTCGTCGAAACGGTTTTGCAGGGTTATCTCCGCATATCTGCGGTTACCGATTCCGGTGAGCGGGTCGGTCAGGTTTTCCTGCATCAGGTGCTCCACCCGCTGCAGGGCCGCCACTTTGGCCGAATTGTCGCTGAAACTCTCTACGGCTCCGATTATCCGTCCGCCCTCTTTAAGCGGTGCAATCCTTACCGAAACCGGAATGCGCTCGCCGTTTTTGTGCTGCAGAAACAGATCTTCCTTGCGCAGCCTGCCGTCCTCGATGGTTTCGGCCAGCGGGCATTTGTCCTGACAGAGCTGTCTGCCCGAGTAGTCGACGTGATTGAGCAGATTGTCAAAACATTGACTGCCTTCTACTTCAGCTGGGCTGTAACCGGTAATCCGTTCGGCCCCTTTATTCCAGTAAGTTATTTTTCTGTCGGTATCTACAAAGTAGACACCATCCATAAGATTGTCGAGCAGATTGCGGTAAAAAGTTTCATTCATGTGCCAGTTACCTGCCTAGAGGTACAGTGTAATCAGTATTATCTTTATTTACAAGTTGTTTTATCCTGCATAAGATGGAGGGATGAAACCAGCGAAAACCTACCCCGTATCCTGTAACCGCGACTGTATCACCGGCTGTCCGCTGGAAGCTGAGGTGGAAGATGGTGTACTGACTAAGATCCGAAACAGCCCCCACCGCTCCGAATACATGAACGGCTGCATGCGGGGATTTCGCTTTCCCTCCGTGGTGTACCACCCCGACCGGCTTACCCGTCCGATGATTGCGGTTACCGGCTCGGGGCGGCGGCAGTTTCGCCCGGCCGGCTGGGATGAGGCCCTCGATCTGGTGGCCGAAAAGCTGCGGGAGACACATGCACGCTACGGCCCGGAGGCGGTAATGCGCATAGGCGGCTCGGGAGCCTGCCGGGGGGCGTTGCACAACACCGCCCAGCTGACCAAGCGTTTTCTGGGCTTGTCGGGCGGTTTCACCGATACCTGCGGCAGCTACAGCAGCGAGGCCACCGATTTCATCAAACCCTTCATGTACGGAACCGGGGCGGTGGGGATAGATGTGAAGACTCTACGCTACTCAAAGCTGATCATATTGTGGGGGTTCAATGCGGCGGACACCCGCTTTGGTCCTGAAACCGAGGCGGTGCTGGCCCAGGCCCGGCAGCGTGGTACGCAGATTGTGGTAATCGACCCGCGCCGGACCCGGACGGTCACCCGCTATGCCGACTGGTGGATTCCGGTCTACCCCGGAACCGATGCCGCTTTGATGCAGGCGCTGCTGTACTGTATTCTCCGGGACCGGCGGGAGGACCGCCGCTTTATCGACACCTACAGCGTGGGCTTCGAGGAGCTGGAGGCGCATATCTTGGGCCGGGACGGCAGCGCGGTGAAGAGTCCGGAGTGGGCGGCCGGGCTGTGCGGGGTGCCGGCCGAAGAGATTGAGCGCCTGGCCCGTGTGTATGCTGGGGCCCGCCCGGCCGCCCTGCTGCCGGGGCTGTCTGTACAGCGGACCATCGGCGGCGAGCAGGCCGACCGGATGGGCGGGGTGCTGCAGCTGGCCCTGGGCAACGTCGGTCGGCTCGGCGGCAGTACCGGCGCAGGGCAGTGGAACGTGCTGCCGGGGCCGCGCTGCGGCAGGATACCCGTGCCGCCCAATCCGGCGGGCAGCCACGTGCCGGTGTACCGCTGGGCCGATGCGGTGCTGGAGGGAAGGGCCGGCGGATATCCCGCGGATATCGCTCTGCTGTACAATGTGGGCGGCAATTTTGCGGTGCAGAGCAGCGATACCCAGAAGGTGCTGCGGGCCTTTGACAAGGCCGACTTCGTGGTGACCCACGACTACTTCATGACCGATACCGCCCGCCGTTCGGATGTGGTGCTGCCGGTGACTACCTTCGTGGAGCGCAGCGATATCCTGTTCAGCCACACCAATTACCTGTATTACAGCGCGGCGGCGATCGAGCCGGTGGGCGGGGCCCGCAATGACTGGGACATTTTTGCCGAGCTGGCCGGGCGGCTGGGCTTTCGGGAGGCCTTCACCGGCGGAAAAAGCGACGGAGAATGGTTGGAGCATTTTCTGCACCACAGTGAGGTGCGTGATATAAGTGCATTTTTAAAAAATGGAATTTATGCCGGAGAGGATCAGTACAGAGTGGGATTGTCCGATTTTGTGCGCAACCCAGATCAGTATCCCTTGGCCACCGAGTCGGGCAGAATTGAGGTGGCCTGCGGGGCACTGGAGGCGGCGGGGGGCAGCCGGATTCCGGTGTATTCGCACTATGCTGAGTTGGGGTTTGCGCTGCGGCTGGTTACACCGCACGACCGGTTCAGGAATAACTCGCAGTTCGACAATCTGACCGAGTTTGCCAGGTCGGCCGAGAACGGGGTTCTGATTCATCCGCAGGATGCGGCCGCGCGGGGGATCGGCGAGGGGGACGAGGTAATTGTCAGCAGTGCGAACGGGCGAATGTGTAGCATCGCTCACCTTTCTTCTGATATACTGGTCGGAGTAATTTCATGTACGCAAGGGAAATGGTTCGGGCAGCGCGGTGAAGGGGCTGCGGTGAACATCCTTACTTCGAGCCGGCCGACTCTGCCGAGTCAGGGGGCGCGGACTCACTCAGTTATGGTGAATATATGCAAAAAAGAACTACAACACGAACCGGAAGTATAGGGTATCTGGTAGCGGTCGGAGTAACGGCGAAGCTCTTTATTGATACCTCGGTTCAGCTTTACAATCCCTTTCTGATGGTCTACGCGGCCGGGCTGGGAGTGAGTGCGGTAACCATGGGGCAGCTGGTCAGCCTGCGGAATATCATGGGGCTGGCGGCGCCGGTAGTGGGGCATCTGGCCGACCGGGTCGGATACCGCCTGATTATGCGGCTCAGTCTGCTGACGGCGGGTATTGGAATCCTGCTCATGTCCACCGGGGCCGGACTGCCGATTCTTATTCTGAGTATGGTGGTGGCCGGTCTGGGGCAGGGTGGGTTCACGCCGAATCTGCACTCCTACCTGAGCGCCAAACTGCCCTACGAAAAGCGGTCGCGGTATCTCGGGATAGTGGAATACTCCTGGGCATTGGCGGGTATCATCGGACTGGCGCTGATAGGTGTGCTGATAGAGCTGTTTACCTGGCGCGAGCCCTTGTATGTGCTGGGCGGCGGTCTGATTGCCGCTTCGCTGTTGCTGGGCACCCTGCCGAAGACCGAGCATCACCACGGTGCGGACACTCCAGGGGACGCAAACCACGGGCCGGATGAGGGCAGTCAGGGGGGTGAGGCTGGTGGTCAGTCTGACGAGCAGGATCTGCCCGCCGCAGCCGGCACGGGCGGGAGAACCGAATCTCAGGCGAGACGGGTTTTGAAGTTTTTTTATCTTGGGTCCCACTGGAAGTCGGCCTGGGCGGCGGTGCTGGTAAACGTGTTCAATTTTTTTGCGATTACCCACATCATGATTATTCACGGCGGATGGCTTGAAACCGAATACGGCTTGGCTCCGAGCAGGCTCGGACTGGTGGCGCTGCTGCTGGGATTTTTCGACTGGGCCGGCAGTATCATCGTGAGTGTAGCCGGCGACCGTATCGGAAAGCGGCGGAGTGTCCTGATAGGCGCCGCGGGCATGGTGGTGTTTTTTGCCCTGCTGCCGTTTCTCAATATAACGCTGCCCCTGGCGCTGATGAGTCTGCTGCTGCCGCGGTTTTTCTTTGAGTTCGCTACCGTCAGCAATTTTCCCCTGCTCAGCGAGCAGTACCCGTCGCAGCGCGGAAAGGTTATGTCGCTGAGTGTAGCCGGAGGATTATTGGGTACTACTATTGCGGCCACCACCGGTCCTGCAGCATATTTAAATGTAGGGGTATGGGGATTAGGACCGGTTTCCGCGGCGGCAGCTTTTGTATCCTGTATTCTCATAGTATTTTTTGTTCGCGAGGAACCACATAGAACAGCAATTCACAGAAGGAATGCATATGAATAAAAAAGAGGATAAGCCTTTATATCAGCGGGTTCGCAGTGCCCTTGTGGAGGAGATCAGCACCATGCGTCCGGGAAACAACCGGCTCGAGCCGGAGGAGCAGCTGGCCAAGCGTTACGGCACCAGCCGGGCAACTGTGCGCGAAGCCCTGGCGGATCTGATAAAGGACGGCTATATTACCCCCTGGCAGGGACGGGGGAACTTCGGACATCCCCATGCACTCAAACTGAATATGCGCTTTGACATCAACTCAGATTTCGTGCACATCCTGCAGGACACTTATCGGGAGATAGATGTCGAACAGTCGGGCATTTCTCTGACGCAACCAAACGATGATCTGCTGGAACACATGCCCCAGTTCAAGCACACTCAGGTGTTTGCATTCGACTGGGTATACACCGCCGACGGCGAGCCGGTAATTGTCTGCCGGGTACAGGTGATAAAAGCGGCAATGCGGCTGATGCTCTCCAAACGCAGGGATGAGATGCGCTTGACCGATTATCTGCGCCGTTTTTATGACGGGGATATTACCTACGCAACGGCCTGGTTCAAGGCCGGCCTCAACAACGAGGTGGCCGGAATCTTCGGGGCCCCCGAGGCCGCCCCCATGCAGATGTGGGAGGAAATCTTCTACGACCTGTACGACCGGCAGATCTGTTTTAATCAGGTCTACTTTCACCCCCTCAAAACGAATCTTTCCATGCTCCTGCGCACGCGCTGAGCGCACTGCCGGCCGGCGGGGGCTGCGCACCTCAACGCAAAAAAAGGGCTGTCCGCGATCTCATCTCGGACAGCCCCTTTGTTTTATTTTAGCCTTTGCGGCCTTTTGGCATGCCGTTGTGTTGGCAGGCCGGCCCCGTTTTTTTTTTATTTTTGTGTCTTCTGCGCTTCCAGTGCTGCCAAAACTTTGGCCGGGGTAAGCGGCAGTGAGGTCAGGCGCACTCCGGTGGCGTTGAACAGCGCGTTGGAGATTGCCGCCAAGGGAGTATCGATGCCGATTTCTCCGACCGATTTTGCACCGAAAGGACCGGTGGGATCGTAGCTTTCGGCCAGCTCGACGCGCAGTCTGCCCACATCTTCCCTGGATGGTATCTTGTAGGTCATAAAGTTGTTGGTCAGCATCTTGCCGTTGCCGGTCAGTACCACATCCTCGGTCAGGGTCATTCCGATACCCTGCATCAGGCCCCCTTCCACCTGTACTTTGGCCAGGTTGGGGTTGATCGGGGTACCGCAGTCGGTGATCGCCACGTAGTCCAGCACGTCGATTTTGCCCGTGTCCAGGTCGACCTCGATTTCGCAGAAGCCGGCCATGTAGGGCGGGGGAGAGACCTCTCCGCTGTACGAGCCGGTGGCTGACAGGGTTTTCATGTTGAGCCCCTCGTGATAGAGGGTGTCGTAGCTGAACTCCTTCAGGGTAATCGACTGGCTGCCGTCCTTCATGCTGCTGATCTGCTTCTTGCCGTCCTTCACCCACAGTTCGCGGCCGTTGAAATCCACATCGTCGGCTTCGACGCCGAACTTCTCGGCGGCGGCTTCGCGCAGTACCTGTTTCATTTTCTGGGCGGCGCGGATAACCGCGTTACCGGTCACGTACGTGGTACTGGAGGCGTAGGCGCCGACGTCGTAGGGGGTGCGGTCGGTGTCGGAGCTGTAGACGACGATGTCGTCAGCCGGAACGCCCAGCTCTTCGGCGGCGATCTGGGCCAGAATCGTGTCGCTTCCGGTTCCCAGGTCGGTGGCCCCTATCAGGAGTTTGAAGAATCCGTCGTCCTGCAGTTCGAGGGTTGCCGAGCCCATATCAATGTGCGGTATTCCGGAGCCCTGCATGGCGATAGCCATGCCTTTGCCGCGGACCTTGCCGTTCTTTACCTCGCCTTTCAGCTTCTTCGGATCCCAGCCGATTAGCTCGCGGCCGCGGTCTACACAGTACTGCAGTTTGCAGCTCTCGATCCACATTTCGTGGCCTTCGCCGCCTTCGCCCATGATGCGGAAGATATCGCTGGTCTCGCCCTCTTTGATCATGTTCTGTTCGCGCAGTACCGCCGGGTCCATGCCCAGCTTACTGGCCAACTCGCTCATGGCCGATTCGAGGGCGTAGTTGCCCTGAATTGCCCCGTAACCGCGGTAGGCGCCGGCGGGGGTGCGGTTGGTGTACACGATCTTGCCGCCGAAGCGGACCGCCTCGACTTTGTTGTACATCGGCAGTGACTTTGATCCGCAGTTGGTAAAAACCGTCAGGGCGTGCTCGCCGTAAGCACCAGTGTCGGAGAGCACCTGCAGGTCGATAGCCTTGATCTTGCCGTTCTTATCAGCTCCCAGGCGGATGTCCAGGCGCATTTTGTGCCGGGCAAACGAGGATTCGAACACCTCTTTGCGGCTCATGACCACCTTGGCCGGTTTGCCGGTTTTCATGGTGACCAGCATGGCGTACAGCTCGAGGTGAATCTGCTGTTTTCCGCCGAATCCGCCGCCGATACGCGGCTTCTGCACCCGGATGTTCCGCAGGGGTACTTCGAACACTTCGCCGAG
>JAASTM010000540.1 GCA_021767325.1 Spirochaetales bacterium | reverse complement strand
GTATCGGTGGACTGTCCTTATTCGGAATCCTGAGTCTGCCCATCCTGCTCGGGTTTGCACTCCCGGCACTCCAGCTTCTGATCTGGAGCGCAGACGCCCCGCTGCTGCGTCAAGGGGCCGAACTGGCCCTTACCACTGTTAACACTCTTGGTCTCACTCTATCGGCGGCACTACTCGCAGTCCTGGTATCCCTGCTGCTGGGCTATATTCCGCTGCTCTTCCGGCAGGGGCTTCCGCAGACGCTCGCTTCCCTGCCGAGTCTCGGTTATGCAGTTCCGGGGGCGGTCATAGCGATGGGAATCATGAGCCTCACTACCGGGATAGATTTTTCCATCAACCGCGTCTTTGGAGCCTTGGGATTCACCCCGCCGGGGCTGCTCTTCTCCGGCAGCCTGGCGGTTCTGACCGGGGCCTACCTCATCCGCTTTATCGCCGTCAGCTACAAACCCATAGCTTCGGCGTACACATCCATCGGGGATATCTATGTCGATTCGGGCGCCGCCATGGGCCGGGGACCTCTCTACATCTTGTTCAATGTATACCTTCCCCTCATGTGGCGCCCCGCCCTCTTCGCCGGAATCCTGTTCTTTCTAGATGTGATCAAGGAGCTGCCTCTCACCATGATCCTGCGCCCCTTCGATTACGATACCCTGGCCACCCTCACCTACACCCTGGCAGCGGACGAAAAGCTGAAGGAGGCGGCCCCTTTCGGCCTTATTCTCATCTCTCTTGGAGTACTATTCAGCATTACCGTCATGACACTCATAAAAAAGCGAAGGAGGAGATCAGCATGATCCTCGAAGCCAAAGCCCTGTACAAACAGTTTCCCGGACGAAACAGCCCGGCGGTTGACGGCCTGGACCTCAGCATTTCGGCGGGAGAGATATATGCCCTCGTCGGAGAGAGCGGCTGCGGAAAGTCAACCACTTTTAGAATGATTGCCGGCCTGCTGGATCCGGACTCCGGTACTATACGCATTCGTAATCGCGAAGTTTTCGGAAACTCACAGTCCCTTTCCTGCGAAGAGCGTCGGGTAGGGATGGTATTCCAGAACGCAGCTCTCTTTCCCCACCTTAATCTGGAAAAAAACGTCAGTTTCGGGCTGCGGGGCACCCGCAGCGAAAAACAGCGGCTGGCCCGCCGGTATCTGGAGCAGGTAGGCCTGGAGCTGCCGGCGGGTACCTACCCCCACGAACTGTCCGGCGGACAGCAGCAGCGGGTCGCCCTCGCCAGAGCTCTGGCCATGCAGCCCGATCTTATTCTACTTGACGAACCATTCAGCAACCTTGACGTAAGGATAAAGGCCCGGGTGATAGAGCAGATGCGGGGCATCCTGCAGGAAGCCGGTACCACCACAATTTTGGTTACCCACGACATAAACGAAGCCTTTCATCTGGCGGGGAGAATTGGAGTGATGCGTTCCGGAGCACTGGTGCAGGAGGGGACTCCCGCACAACTCTACCATCACCCGGCGAATGAGTACGTTGCTGATTTTCTCGGCACCGCCAACAGCCTGGGCACAAAGGAACTGCATACGATCCTCCCCGGAACGCTCGACATACCACCGGACGACACTTTCATTCTGCGGCCGGAAGAGTTTGAGATAGAACCGGTGGAGATACAGAACCATAAGCCCGCCAACGGCGAAGTTGCCGCATCAACCTTTCTCGGACCATTCCGTGAATTGGTAGTGAAGCTTGCCGACGGCCGCGAGCACAGCACCGTCAGAGTGAGAACGACAGCCGACGAGGCACCCCAACCCGGGAGCTCGGTCCGGCTCTCACTCAAGCCGGAGGCATTGGAGCGGTTGAGAAGTTCCCGAGCTTAATCCGCCAAGGATTCGGATATGCTTCTGAACTCAAATTCCCGCTTCAGAAACGCGTCGACTACCTTCGGGTCGAACTGTGTCCCGCGCCCACTCTTAATTATCTCAACGGCTTTTTCATGGGAATAGGCCGGTTTGTACACCCGCTTCGAGCGCAGGGCATCGTATACATCGGCCAGAGCCATTATGCGGGCGGAGATAGGAATATCTTCGCCCTGCAATCCCTTGGGATACCCCTGCCCGTCCCAGCGCTCATGATGGAAGCGCACGAGATGCAGTGCGATGTCAAGGAACGAACGGAAGGCGAGTTCTTCAAGGGCCTGCTCCAGTATACGTGCTCCGAGCTCACAGTGTTCCTTGATTCTCGCATACTCTTGTGCAGTCAGTTTGCCGGGTTTTCTAAGAATACTGTCCTCTATCCCGACTTTTCCGATATCGTGCAACGGCGCAGACCTTATCAGATCGTCGATATAGCTGCCTTTCATGTATCTGCTGTATAAGCGATCTTTGGCCAGCTCCTGGGCCAGAATTCTGACGTACTCGGCAGTCCTTTTTAGGTGATGACCCGTCTCTTCATCCCTTAACCCAGCCTGATATGCAAGGGCGTAGATGGTCACCTGCTCCGTCTTCCGCATTTGCTCGCCGGCCTGCTTTTGTCTTCTATACGCGGCGGCAAAAATACTAAAGAGAAGCAGATAGAGCAGCGCCCCGGAAGCACCGATTATAATGTAGTTTACCCTCACCAGGTTTCGAATTTCCTGATTCAGTTTCTTATCATTTTCATATATCTCTACCGCACCTATCACCTCTCCCATATAGATTACCGGTATATATACTTCGAGGAATAACTCAATATCTTGTTCAAACTTATGTTC
>JAASTM010000539.1 GCA_021767325.1 Spirochaetales bacterium | reverse complement strand
TCGCGTCCCAGCTCGAACCGGCTGGTGCCCCGCTCGCGGAGCTTGCGTTCTACTACATGCTGTGTAGCGATACCGGCGTGGTCGGTGCCGGGAACCCAGAGGGTCGGCCGGCCCTGCATCCGGAAGTAACGGATAAGAATATCCTGCAGGCTGTTGTTGAGCCCGTGGCCCATGTGCAGCACACCGGTTACATTGGGAGGCGGAATGACAATGACAAACGGTTCTCCCTCTCCATCAACCGGAGCAAACAGATTGTGCTCCGTCCAGTAGTCGTAGATTCGATCTTCAAACTCTTTGGGATTGTAGGCTTTTGCAAGCTGAACCGCTTTCATCATTCCTCTCCTTTTCTTTTCCGTTGTCTTATGTCCTTGGAAAAAGATAGTACCAAAATAGTGGCAGCTGAGCAACAGATCTACCCTAAAAAGGGTAATCATGGATTCCAAACTGTGATATATTGAGAATCTATGCAGAATGATCGCTTTTTGTTTGTCTACAGTACACTTGCATTACTGTGTGCAGTGCTCATATTTTCGCCGGCGGCCGCGGCGCAGGAGGCCGCTCTCACTCCGGTACAGCTGCGGGCGATGTTCCTCCCCGACTTTCTGCAGGATTTTGCCGACACCAACGCCCCGCTGCCAACCTCACCCACCTCATCCGTACCGTCTGTCGAATGTGTACAGAACTGCTTAGAAGCGCTGCAGATAGCCTCCGGAGACAGCGTGTATGTAATCGGGCAGGGAACCGGCTTTCTGGCAGCCTTTTTGGCCCGCAACGGGCTTGAAGTGACCGTGAGTGAGGAGGATGATGAGCTGCTGCTCGAGTACCGGACAGTGTGGCAGGAACTGGGCCTGGGCGGAATCACCCAGATTGACTTTAGAGAACTCACCGCCGAATCAGCCCCCCGGCGCTTTGATGCCGTACTGATCCATGCCTCTGTCCGGACGATACCCGAAGCGATTACCGGGCTGTTGGCGGAGAACGGCACGCTGATTGCCCCGGTTTCGAATCCGCAGGATACACAGCTGATTATTAAGATGAGAAAAATTGGTGAAAGCTGGTCGGTGAGTACTCTTGATGAACAGTTCTTTCCTAGCGGAAGCCTCGATCTGAACCAGGGAAATTAAGACTCGGCTCTGAGCGGGCCACTACTTGCGGGCTCCGCTCTTTCGGCTGCGAGCAATCCGTTCCATTTTGCGATAATACTTGGCCTGTTTCTCGACTTCTTCTATATCACTTACATAAATACGGTTATCGATGCTCTTGAGATGTGAATTCTCGAACATTTTACGCACCGCCAGGTTGCCCTCACCCTTCGGCAGGCCCACCATGTTGATCAGCTCTTGAGGGCCGAAATCAAAAGTGTACGAGTCGTTTGAAATCGGAACCCGCTGCTTCTCGAGCTGGATCAGCAGAAAATCGAACATTCTTCCCACCGGATCGCTTATCTGCGTATTGGCCAGCTGTTTGTAGATGAACCAGATGCGTTCGGAGAGCAGCTGGGTAAGCCGGGTGATAATCTGCGGCTGGGTAGCTACCATGCGCTTGAAGTTGTCCTTGTTCACCGCCAGCAGCACCGCCTCCTCATGGGCAATTGCCGATGCGCTGCGGGGTTTGTCCTCCAGCAGGGCCATCTCGCCGAAAATGTCCCCCGGTTTGAGCAGGGCCAGCAGCACCTCGTTGTCATTCACGATCTTAGTAATTTTTACGCTTCCCTGCTGAATGATGTACAGTTCCTTCCCCGGCTGGCTTTCCGAGAAAATCATAGTGTCCTTCGGGTAGGTACGGGTGAACTCGTCGTTGCTGCCGTTCAGGTACACCGCTTTGGCGTATGGTTTGATTTTGGCCATACGCTCTTTGGCCAGATTGATCTGGTTGCCCTGGGGGCAGTGTTTTATGTACTGATGGTACGCATAATACGCCTGATTGTACTGACTTTGCCGGGCATAATACTCGGCAACCTCGAACAGATGCGTGGTATCGGTGTCGGCATTGCTCTTGAGAGTGATTCTGGTCAGTGCATCATCCAGATAGCGCATTTTCCGGGAGAACTGCTGAATGATTTTCATTGCAACCGGCGAGTTGTTTTTAATAAGTGTGCCGTACTGTTCACGCTTTACCGCAATCAGTGCAACGTCGGTAAGCGCCCGCGCCGTCTCGATGTGACTATGCGAGGACATGGTAGAGACAACGCCGAAGAAATCCCCAGGCTTGAGTGTATTACCGCCCTCCTCTTCAACGACCTCAACCTCTTTACTTATCTGCACTTGTCCGGAGCGTAAAATGTAGAAACAGTCCGCTTGCTGTTTGCCTTCTACAATGATATACGCGCCTTTTTTGAATGTTACCAGAGCCAACTGTAAAGAGCTATTCATACCTCACCTAAATCTAAACCTTGTTATTAAAAGTATATGGGTCGCTGTTGTTCTTTGTCAATGCAAAAGAATTTTAGTCCTACCACCAATCTACTATTTTTATGTCCTCCCAACTCACCCTATATCCGGCCAGATTGGGCGGATACTCCTCATATATCGTCTGTAGAGAGTACGGCTCACTTACCACGTGCACCTTGGAATGGGGATTGACTTTCGGGAGCTGCACTACCTGCCGGGTAAAGCTGATATGCTGATTTTCCAGGTTTCCGAAGTAGAATGAAGCCGGCTCCTCCACCTGAATGTCGAAGAGGCCAGCTCCGTCGGCCAGGGCCGGATCGACGGG
>JAASTM010000024.1 GCA_021767325.1 Spirochaetales bacterium | reverse complement strand
TTCTGCAGCTCGGTATATACATAATACAGCTTGTCAACTGCACTCACTGCCGATTTTGAAAAAATAGTCTGATGCACTTCCGTTGATTCAGGACTTTTACCTTTCACCTGAAGAATAAACTCGATCAGTCCGTTACTGGCGGTTTTCAACTCCTTCAATCCGCCACCGCTTTCGGCTGGATGCATATAGATAGCTGCATTCATGGGCCCATATCTGTTCATAAGACCATAAGTTCCGAAAACTCCACCCTGCTTGCCAAGAATACTGGCGATCATAACTTTCTTTTTGGGAGCATACCCCAGGTCCAGATACAGCCTTACCGCCGAAAGCATAGCTGCCAGCCCTGATACATCATCGGCAATACCCGCACCATAATATCTGCCGTCCCTCTCTTCGAGTTCGGACAATTTCTTTCCGTATTCATATGTTTCCGGTCTTTTGTCCGCATGGGCATACAGCAGAATCCCGTCGGTAGCGTCTTTATTCAGGTAACCGAGTACGTTTCTAGGTCCTGCTTTGATGGTATCCGGTTTACTGTAGGTACTCAGGAAGGATGGTTGTTTGTTGAGCTCACTGCCTTCTACCCAGAACTCCTCCGCTTCCATCCCCAGTTCAATGAATTTCTGTAAAATCCACTGCTGAAAGTGGTCGACACTGACGAGTGATGCCTTATATGCCGCTTTCAGCAGGTTTTCATGATACGTATAGGTTCTGTCAAGCAGCTCTCTTGTGTGGTGATAGTCCGCCATTTTGTTTTCCTTCTGGCTACTAAAGTAACTCTATTTTTACCTCACCGGGCCCATCTATACGTGCTTTCTGCCCAATCTCTCGAGCTTCATCCCAGTTATCGATGGTGGCAAACATATTCAAAGGTATCTCAACATCTGCGGTTCGCCGGGGGATGAGCTCTCCATACACAATACAGAAAGACTTGATTTTTGGATTCACATAGTAGGCCAACACCCCGCCGGCGATCTTGTTGGTGCAGAACATGTTTTCATCCGTCCTCATAGTCGTATTCTCGAATGGAATGTCATCTCGAGCCGGAAAATTCTCGAAATATACCTCTGATCCAGCATACTGTGCATGCAGAAGCGGACCGTAATCGGCAGAGTTCACCGGTCCATCCCGCAATGCCTCAATTATAGCTTCACACGTCCTGGGAGCTTTGTGCCACATGAGAGTTGCGGTTAAGACTCCCCCTTTACTAAAAGTTAGTTTTAGTTTTTTTGGTTTTTGTTCTACCACAGCTCTCTCCTCATTCAAGTTATCCTTCGTAACGTTCCAATCTTATCTTTTTTCTTCCTTCGCTCTGGCAACGGGCACATACTGCGGCAAACTCTTCAAGGTTCTCATCAATAACACCAAAGCGGTTGCTGCCTCGCCAACCAACCGGCAAAAGGAGGCGGCTGTCACGCCCGTAGAAAATACCAAAATCGTAGACCGGATGCGGATTTCCCTGCCATTGGTAAGGAGGGTAACCGTTCCAAATCAGATCTCCAGGAATTGGAATGACTGTCTGGTTTTCCGGAGGCACATGTAAACCTTCATCATTTGGAAATCGCTCATGTGGGATACCGAATGAAATCTCCCGTCCTGTCCACATAGCATGAATTCCTAGGTTCTCTACCGGCTCCGAGAGCAGATTCCAAATGCATTTACATGTTTCCGGTGCTTTATCCCACAGCAGGCTTGCCAATGCGGAAACTCCCTCATCAACAAAGCTAAGTTTGATTCGTTTACTCATTTTGCCTCCGTCTCTTCGCCTATCGGAAAACTCTCAGGGTCCATGGGCTCCAATCCTAGCAGTTTTTCCTGGTTTGTTTTCACCATCATTCGGACTTTCTCCGGGCTGATCCCTAAGTCCAGCATCATCGAAATGAACTGCCTCAGGCCCTCCGTAGGAGTTGATAGGGCGTATCGGCCGAAATCTGTCACCATAAGGATATTTTCAGCACCGAACGCCTCGACTTGATCGGCGACCACTCCAATTCCTCTAGTAACCGGCTGATCCATTCCCTCATCGATGGTGGCGTACTCTTTTTCTACATAGTAGTGTGTCAGAGGAATCATCTGCGCGGCAGTATAGGCGCCCAAGGAGTGCTCAAGATAGGCACCCTTCTTCACCATATACTCGAGCTGTTGCATGGTAGAGACTTTTACAACCGAACTGGAGATTACGATTTTCTCATACCCGTATTTCTTTTTCAGATCGCACAGCCGCATTGCCTCCTCGGCGGATATATGGCCAGTATCAAGATATACATCCGGATGTTCAGCAATCAGCCGTAGGATTTCATCGAGTTCCTCTCCCGGCTCCTCATCCAGGGGGATGCGAATTGCCCTTGACAACTCCTCTTTCCTGAATTTCGGGTATAGTTCTGCCAGAGTGGTGAACTTACCATCTACCAGCCGCCCCTCTTTAGAGGCCTGATAGTATGTGGAATGAGTTCCGAAAGAAATGTATTTGGCACCATCTCCATAGTAGAGAGCCGTCTTCACAGCCCGCGGATTCATTCCACCATAAACGGTATTCAGAGCAAGGCCACCATACACTTTAAAATTGTCGATATGCCGATTAGCCAGCCAGGTATAGCCATTGCTCATTTCAAATACATCTACTATCCCATATGCCCGCATACCCGCAGCACGTGCTTCGAGTGCACACTCGATTGGATCCTGTCGTCTAGGGCTGCTGAATAGATGGGGGCCAACATGTACATGTATATCGATAGCTCCTCTTAGAAGCTCTTTGGAAAGCTCGAGGGAGCGTCCTTCTTGTAGTGCTTTCATTAAGTCCTCCTTGTGAATGAGACGTGATACTTCTTTATTACTTTTTTCCAACTACTCAATTTAATTCGATCAAGAAAGACTTGAATTGCGCTGCACAATTATTTACAATCATTGCGAATTCGTAAATAACTTTACATTAACATGAGCGGTTTGTCAAACAATTGAACCTACTTTTCTTCGTTACTGCCCATTAATTGATACCATATTACGGAATTTGATTTCATTTATTGATTTTTGTTGACTTTAGCCATAGGCGGTGTTAGCGTATTAATCACAGTTTGTCTTCCGGACGGCTGTAAGACTTGAATTTTTCTTAACAGAAATGCGCTGCACTCAACCATAGCGAATAATGCCATCGGCATATTTATTATTTTGGAGGAGCTATATGCGCACAATTAACAAGATCACCTTCCCCACAATCCCGATGATTCACCATCCCTGGGAAGAAACCTGCCGACTTCTGTCGGAAATTGGCTACAAGAATGTAGATATCATCGACAAACCACCGCATTGGTCGGTATTTCCTGATGAAGCCGACCACAAAGCCATAAAAAAAATCGCAGACAAATACGGGCTCACAATCACCTCTATAAACGGCTATTTCGGAGGTGGACAGTCCGGACGCTTTGGTGCCTGGAAGCATCATCCCGGGTTTCAGTTTCCGAATGCTGACCGCTACACAAAGGTAGGTTTTGCAAGTGAAGACTCCAAAGACCTCGAAAAGGAAATGGAGCAAACCAAGCAGGCCATCGATTGCGCAGCATTTTTCGGTTCTGAAATGCTTCGCTTCGTACCGGGTGACGAGGATGAGAAAAAACTTGAGCAGATGCTCCCCTACTTGAAGGAAATGACCCGCTACGCCAAAGAGAAAAATGTCACGATGGTTTGTGAAAACCACGATACGGGCATACTCGGTCAGCCTGAAACCCTCGTCAAAATGTGTGAAATGGTAGGATATGATAACATCGGCATTATTTACGAACCCCTCAATCTCATGGAGCAGGCGACTATCGATTATAAAAAGGCTTTTGAGGTTCAGCGCGATATAATTAAGATGGTACACCTGAAAGATGGATATCTTGACCCGAGTCAGCGAACTTATATTCCAACTCTGTTCGGCGAAGGGGATATGGATTACGAATGGGTAATCAATCGCCTCGAAGCCATCGGCTATAAAGGGTATATAGGGCTTGAATACGAAGTAGCCGGCTTACCCGTTGAAAAGGGGGCCAAGCAGTATCTTGACGCCTACAAAAAAATGGTGGGAATGACCTAATCAATGAATGGAGAAGCGCATGAAAAGGATTAAAATAGAGTTTGAAAAGGGCGGTGTGTTCTTTGCTCGGCTTTTTGAGGATGAAGCCCCAAAAACATGCCAGACCTTTCTACAGAAAATGCCATTAGAGTTCAAGTTTTGGCAGAGCATAGTATCGGGGCATGCAATGGTAACCATCCCGGAGAACTTTACAGTGGAACCCGAAAACCAACGCACCATCGGCTGTCCGGCCGGAACCCTCGCTTTTCTGGTTCAGGATCCGCCGAGAAATGTACCGGACGAGATATACATCGCCTATGGTCCCTATTTCGTCTCCCGCTGCTCGTATATAGAAATGCAGCAGCCAGTCAATATCTTTGCACAAATAGAAGAAGATTTGGACGAGCTGCAGAAGGTGGGTAAACGAGTACTTATGAAAGGAGCGGAAACTGTTAAACTCAGTCTTGCGGAATAAAGGACCAGAGGCTGAAGGAAGTGATGACACTCTCTTCACATCGGGGTTTGTACCCCGATGTGAAGTCATTAAGGAGAGAGAAAAATGGAAGAGATCCAATATTCACGCTATAACCTCATCAGCATCATCAGAAAAGTGATCAAATTTGTTATACTGGTACTTTTCATTGTGATTATCTTTTCGGTGGCGTACCAGGTGATTTCCCGGTATGTATTTCAAGCACCCCCCTCCTGGACAGAAGAGGTAGCTCGATTCAGCCTTGTGTGGTTGGTTATATTGGGATCTTCTGTCTGTATCCGCAAAAGCAGACACTTCAACGTAGACTATATAACTCAGTTGATGTCGAAACGAACAGTATATCTGCTTACGATTGCACTACATGTTCTTATTGTCTTCTTTCTTTCAGTTGCGCTTTACTATGGAATAACTGTTATGTCGCGTTCATTTCAAATCATTTCTCCTGCATTGCAGATCCCAATGGCATACGTGCAGATGATTTTCCCAATCGGCTTCGGCGCAATGTTGATGGAAGCAATAATTATTATTTATGAGCTGATCAAGTACGGCCCCGAAAGACTTACAGAAACGGATTCTTGAACATCCGGCAAGAGATAAGGAGAATATTATGGTTTTGTTTGTAATGGTTATCAGCATATTGCTTCTGCTTGTTCTTACCATGCCGATCGCATTTGCCATGGGGGTCGGTTCGCTTTTAGCTTTTCTAGTTGATGGGTCTATCGGGATGACAATTATTCCGCAGAGGATGTTCGCGGCTCTTAACTCATGGCCGATCATGGCAATTCCACTCTTTATGCTGGCCGGGCTACTTATGGAGAAAGGGGGAATTACAGAAACCCTCGTGCACTTTGCAAACGCGCTCATCGGCTTTGTAAAGGGAAGCATTGCAATGGTAGCAGTCGTGGCATCCATGCTGTTTTCCGGAATTTCCGGCTCTTCAACAGCTAACGTCGCAGCCACCGGATCAATGACAATCCCAGCTATGAAAAAACAGGGATATGAACCGGCTTTTGCAGCTGCAGTCGAGGCTACCGCCAGTGCAATCGGCCCTATAATCCCGCCTAGCATCCTTATGATAATGATCGGTTTTATTACGGAGACATCCATTGCCCGTTTATTTCTCGGCGGATTTCTGCCGGGCCTGTGTGTAGGACTTGGAATGATGTTTATTGTCAATCGACACGCAAAAAAGGGTGGCGAGGCCTATCTTCCGACATATAAATTCAGTATGAAGAATATTTTTATTACTGCTAAAGATGCAATTCCAGGACTTGTGCTTCCCTTAATAATTATCTTTGGTATCATCTTCGGCGTATTTACTGCAACCGAAGCTGCCGGCGTAGCGGTGATCTATGGCTTGCTGATATCACTCTTCTACTATAGGCGTATCAAGATACGGGATCTTCCTGAAATTCTATTCGAGGCTGCAATTCTCTCCAGCGCCGTCATGTTCATTGTGACGACCGCGTATATTTTTGGCTGGCTGGTAACCGTATACCAGGTACCCATGATGCTCAGCAACTTCTTACAGCTTCATATTCAGAATCCGGTCTATTTTTTGCTTATCTTGAACTTGACCTTTATTCTCATCGGGATGTTTCTTGAAAGCTTTACTGCAATAATCGTCTTCGTGCCCATACTCTTCCCTATTGCTATTAACTACGGTATCGATCCAGTACATTTTGGTATAATCGTATGTGTGAATCTGGCTGTGGGTTATATTACACCTCCCTATGGAGCCACACTGTATGTTGCGTCAGGCATCGCGGGTGTATCAATCCGCAAAGTTACTCCGGTTATCATCCCGATGGTGGTCATGATGATATTGGTGCTGATCCTGGTAACCTACTTCCCGCAAGTATTCATGTTCCTCCCAAATCTGATAGACCTCATGGGATAGTGATGATCCCAGCCTCATGGAAAGGCGAATGGTTTCAGCCGGCTGAAAGGTTCACAAGACAGCACTTTTCAGCCGGTTACATATTCAGAAATTTTGCTTCCGATTTTGCTGTAATTTTATTTTTAGCACTCATTCTTTGTAAATTTTGTTTCAGTTATCTCAAACAATTTTCTTGTTTCAATAAAATGAATTATAGCTGTCTTTTTTTAATTTACTATTATGCAATATTTTATTTACCTTCTTTGTTTTTATCTCAATCTTAAATGAACACATTTTTTCCTAACTTTTACAACTCAATTTGAACCAGATTGTGAAATGTTATTCCAATTTAACTTGACAGCTGAAATATACAGGGTATAATTATTAGTACGTATCAATTTTATTTCCAAAAGGGAGGTATCATGAAACATTCTAAGGCGGTCGTATTGCTGTGTGTGTTTATGTTACTGGTTGGAATTGCGGTTGTGCATTCGGGCGGATCACAAGAGGCGGACTCGGGAAAAACTTACACCATCAGAGCTCATTACACAAACTCACCAGGCGAGCCCCAAGTTCAAGGGGCGGAGTTATTTAAAGAAATAGTAGAAGAAAAAACTGATGGAAAGATAAAAGTAGAAATCTATCCAAATAACCAACTGGGTGAATCAATGGAAGTACTTGCCTCAGTGCAGGACGGTACCGTCCAAATGGCAAATACAACCGGGCCGATGGTTAACTTCGTTCCCGAGGTCAAAATCTTTGAACTGCCATTTATGTTCCGAGATAAGGAGCACCTCAACGCCGTACTGGATGATCCAGAAGTAACCGCTCCTATCAGGAAGGCTATGGAAGATAAAGGATTTCATCTTCTAGGGCTTGAGGATGTAGGATTACGCCATATCATGACAACAGACAGCGTTGGACCGGTCAAATCTATTGATGACCTCCAGGGTAAAAAGATTCGTTTAATGGAGAATCCCATCCACCTCGAAGCCTACCGGGCATTTGGTGCCGCTCCGCTCCCGATGGCTTATGGTGAACTATACACCGCTTTAGAGCAAGATGTTATCGACGGTGCAGAAGCTGCAAACATTAACTACTATTCTAAGAGCTTCTACGAACCTGCACCATACTGGGCACAGATTGGATGGATAAATCTAATCGGGTATACGGTTATGAGTAAGAATTTCTATGACAGCTTACCGGAAGAGTACCAGAAAATCGTTGATGAGGCGGCAGTTGAATCAACCAAACTCGAAAGAAAGCTATATAGAGAATGGGAAATCGAGAGGCTAGATGATCTCAAGGCTAAAGGCGTTGAAGTAACCTACCCAGATCCGGAACCATTCAGAGAAGCTGCCATGAAAGTCTACCAAAAATATGCTGATGAAGTCGGCGGTATGGACCTTATCAATTCGATAAGAAATTATGATTATTAAATCTAGAGTTGGAGGCAGCTGCAATGCAGCCGCCTCCTTTTTTTTGGGCCTAAGGTCATCTTAAATTTTCCAGCCTGATACTGTTATCTAATGGTGGATAAGAATACGCCTCCCTGAGTTGAGAAAGCTCTTTTAACTTCTCGACAGCAGGATCTCCGAGTTCATGCGCAACGGCAATGATCAATGCATTGATTATTGCGGTAGGTACCACATGCGAGTTAAAAAACTCTGGAGAACCTCGTTTTGCGTGCAGTACTACACTGGAGTTCTTTATCATATTCGGATTGTTTGTATCAGTTATCGAAATGATTTCAGCAGCGTTTCTTTGGTGGAGCTCATGAATTCTGGTTGTATCCAGTGAAGGTGTAAAAAAGTCGAACACAACGATAGCATCCTCCCGTTTCACTTTGTACAAACGTTCTACCAGACAGTGTCCGGACTGTGAAAGCTGGATGACGTCAATACCAAGACGATCCAGTCGAAACCACAAATTATTCGCCAAGCATTCATTAGAGCCGTTTCCGAAAATGTACACTTTATCTGACTGGCAAATAAGGTCCACCGCCCTATCGAAATCCTTCTGCACTATTGCAACAGTCGCCTTTCGGAGATATTCGACCTCAGACAAGGTTATATCGGCAAATCTCGGTCGTCCCTCGGGCAAGTTATCAATTGTGCGCTTAAATCGTTCGGCGATGTCCATTTGGTTCTTGTAATAGGTAATAAGATCTTCTTTGAGCTGCGGAAAGCCTTGATAGCCGAGTGCATTTGCAAATCTTACCACAGAGGCGACACTGGTGCCGGTCTGTTCCGCAATGAAATTTACGTTATCAAAGATTACATCATTCATGTTATCAAGAATGTAATTTGCAATTTTTTTCTGTTTCCTGGTCAGATTTTCATAGTGTTCAGAAATCTTATTTTTCATAGATGTACCCGCCCTTACTCTCTATTAGGTTGAATATTTCACATTAGCGAATTTCTGTCAAATCCACTACTCGTAAACTATCTACTATACCTAAGTGGTAGACAAGAAAGGGCGGCCTTATAAGACCGCCCCACATCACAAAGAACTGTTAAATTTTTCGATAGCTGGTGTAGAGCCCGTCATTGTAAACAATATGCACAAAAGACTTTCGCATCTGCAAGCAAATTGTCTAATATGCAATATTCGTTGGGCATGTGGGCGGTTCCGTCCACGGTAGCCCACATAACCGCATCCCGGCCGACTTTGCGAAAATCGCCTGCAATGGTGCCTCCGCCGATTCCAATGGTTCTAACCTTGATATTGCGGGTGGTTTCGATGGCGGTTCGCAGTTTGGATACAATCGGTGCGTCCTCAGCCGTTTCGCCGGTAGATTTTTGAATGGTAATCTCCCAGCTTATCTTTACACCGTATTTTCGTTCGATGGTTTGGCAAATTTCGTTAATGCGTTTTTCGACCTTTTCAAACTCCAAACGAGGAAGTATTCTGCAGTCCATAGAAAAGCGGTCTTCTCCGGGCATGATATTGGCCGCGCTTACATTGGGGTCCTTACGCGAGGGGACGAAGGTTGATGTGGGCGGTGTAAATTTATCATCGCTGATCGGGCTGAAGTATTCATTCAAACCATTCAACTCCACGACCAATTCCGAGCCGGCAACGAATGCATTTACACCGGTATCCGGCCTGGCAGCGTGGGTCTGCTTACCGGTGGTGGTGAATTTGAGAATGTATATGTTCTTCTCGGCTATCTGAATGGCAGAGCCGTCTGGCTCTCCACCGTCTGGAACGAGAAACTCGTCGTCCGGACCGAAGATCTCGGGATGCTCGGCCAAGAGGAACTTCACCCCCTTATCAGAGCCCGACTCCTCATCCGCCGCCAGCAGCAGTTTCATATCGTTTTTCGGAGTCAGATTGAGATCTCTCAATGCAAGCAGGGCTACGATCCCCGCTACAACCCCCTGTTGGTTGTCTTCTACGCCCCGCCCAAATAACTTTCCATCCTGTTCCACCATCTTATGCGGGTCGGAGTTCCACGCACCGCGATCGCCGGGCGGAACAATATCGAGATGCCCTATAATCCAGGCACTCTTGCTTCTGTCTTCGCCCGGCAGCGTGACAACCAGGTTCGGACGTACCCCGGTGCTCACACGCTCATCGGGAGCATCGAAACGCTCTACCAGAACACCCTCCTGTTTCTCGAGCCATTCCTGCAGATATTCGGCTCGGGCGTGCTCACCGTCTCCACCGTTATTCGGCGGTATTGACGGCCGGGCTGTCAACTCACGCTGTAACTCGACGACAGTCGATCGCAGAGAATCGATATGTGACGCAACTGCTGGATCCATAATACACCTCTCTTCTTTTTAAATAATTTATGATAGCAAATGACAATACACGGAGTGATTTCCTTCAATAACCGTCTCCTTCGGAAACTCTTGCTTACAAACCGGCATCACATAGGGACACCGCTCATGAAAGAAACAGCCGCTCGGCAGGTTGATCGGATTCGGGATTTCGCCTTTGATCGGCTTCATCTTATCCAAATTGTCTCCGGAGATCTTCGGAATAGAGTTCAATAGTGCTTCGGTATAGGGGTGCTTCGGATTCGAAAAGACAGTCTTCTTTTCCCCCATTTCAACAATTTTACCAAGATACATTATGCCGACTTTATCGCTGATGTGCTTCACAACCGAAAGGTTGTGGGCGATAAAGAGATAAGAGAAACCGAATTCCTCCTGCAAATCCATCATCAGGTTGAGTATTTGAGCTTGGATCGATACATCCAGGGCCGAGACGGGCTCGTCGGCAATAATAAACTTCGGATTCACCGATAGTGCTCGTGCAATTCCTATTCGCTGCCGCTGTCCGCCGCTGAATTGATGGGGGTAGCGGTTGACCTGCTCCGGTCGTATACCTACCCTGCGTAAGAGGGCGGTTGCCCGTTCTACAGCTTCTTTGGGATTGGTTTCGATTTTATGAAAGAGCATGGGTTCCGCAATTATATCGACCACTCGGCTGCGCGGATTCAGAGATGCATACGGGTCCTGAAAAATCATCTGAATCTCTTTTCTAATCGGAAGCATCTCTACCCGGTTATAGTTGGTAATATCCGTACCCTCGAATATAATACTCCCGCTTTTCGGCTCGATTAGCTTTATCACCGTTCGCGCTGTGGTTGATTTACCGCAGCCCGATTCACCGACCAGACTGCAGACGCTTCCCTTTTCTATATCGAAGGAAATGTCATTTACGGCATTCACGACGACTTTCTCACGTACGAAGCCGCCGTTCTTGAATTTTAGTTCATCTAGTAAGCCTTTCGTGAGTTTGAAATTCTGGACAAGGTTCTTTATCTCAATTATCTTGCTCATTCGGCTGCCTCACTTGTAAGTGGAAAAAAACAAAACACCTCATGTCTGTCCCCGATCACAGTTTTTCCAGGTTCTTTCTCCCAGCATATATCCTGACATTTGGGACACCGCTCGGCAAACTTGCACCCCGCCGGCAATTCGAACATATTCGGTACAATTCCCGGGAT